>JAZLDP010000027.1:0-37028 GCA_045614835.1 Clostridia bacterium
GACCGCTTGGCCTCCGACTTCTCATCTTCACATAAAAGTAGATTTTGCCTTTTTGGGAAACCATTATTTAATAAAAAAAGAGAGTTTTTGCGAACTCTCTTTCATTTAGTTATCGATTATGTCAGGTAAATCATCTGTGAAAATTACTATTTCTCCTTTTTTTCTATTCCATGAGAAATGTTTTTCGGTAAAAAGTGTTTTCTTTAAATATGTTAATCCTTCTTCTTCTGTTATCTCAACATCTTTATATTTTCTCATTGCAGTTATGCAGACATCTTGCAATATATCTTCTGTTGTTCTGCCTTGGGATATTACTTTTTCACCATCAACTTCTTTATGTAGGGTATCATAGTATTTTGTAATAATATCTTTAATTGTCATTAGTTTTCTTTTTCTTAATCAGCACTCTTGTGTATAGGTGCTTTCCATTTATTATGGGTTTTTCCTTGTCTATGCCTCCACTGCCTCTGCATAGCATTCCTGTTATCTCAAATTGGTCCTCACAGATATAATCAATGATTCCTATTGGTACTCCTATTTCGCCATCATAGTCAGGGACATCTTTTATTGAATCGGTATTGATGGCATCATATGTATCATATTTGGGATATTTATCTTCAACATATGGTTGCAGTGTCATAGGAGGATTTTCTTTTATAACAGGGAAATTGGTAAACCATCTGCCACTACCTTGAAACCAATTGAAACTATTATCAGGTAAACGAAACTTTGAAATGTAGTTATATCCAAAGTATAACTCTTTATTGAAATAGCGAGGAAATATTGTTTTCCACAGCATTGCATTCTTATTTCCTACTACTATGAACCCATCCATGTCATAAACTCTTTAAACAGCGAGAATGGAGGATTGGTTATAACAATATCACATTCATCTTTTATTTTAGTACATTCCTCAGACCTGAAATCACCATTACCATCAAGCATTGTTGCTGTCTCAGTGGTACCATCATAATCATATCTCCATGCTCCATTTCCTAAATCAAGGCAAGTGCAGGTATAGTGTTTAAGATTTAATGATGAAAAGTTGGTGACAAAGTAGTTTTTGAATTCAGACCATCGGAAATCATCACAAGGACTATATATCCATTTACCATTCAAGTATTCTGTGTAGTGAGCGATTTCTTTCTCTATATCCTCATAACGAGTATAAAACTCATCATTCTTTGCTCTCTTGGCATCATGTAGATTTTTATTGGTTACTTTTTTCATCGAAATATTCATCAGGTATATTCTCATCAAGCAAATCTGCTAATTGGCGAAGAACATCTTGTATTGTTGGTCTGCCTTGCTGTCTATTGTGTATATCGCCATGGCATTCTTTGCAAAGTGCTTGAAGATTATTATAATCGAGGAGGAGGGATTTATTTACCTCATTGTTTTTAAAAGGTGATTCCTTATGGTGAATATCAACAGCAGGAGTAATCTTTCCTTTTGATAAACATTCCTCGCAAACGGGATGCTCTTTCATATAAATATCCCTTAGTTTTTTCCACTCAGAAGATTGATATGCTTTCTGTCTCAATCTTCTCATATCTGTGGGTTGTCTATTGGTACTTTTCTTAGTTGGTGTATTCTTCTTCAGTGTCGGCATATCCATAATGATTATTGGTTGTTATTCTTTCAAGTGCTTCCTCATTCTTTGTGAGGAAATCTCCTATGATGGACCTGATTAACAGACTATAACTTGTATTGAGTGATATTGATAACTCTTTCAAGCATTGCATTTGATATGGGGTTAACCTAACGGTTACCCTTTGTTTTCTTGTAGGATTTCCTTTCATACTAATATCTTGTATTTACAAATAATTCTCTTGGTGGGTTTGCGGGATGATAAGAACCTTTCTCAAGGTCAATGATTACTTTCAACTCCCATACAGGTTGTTTCTTTTCTCCGAATTCTTCTGTGTGCCCTTTTACCTGATACCAGGCATAACCGAGGACAGCATCTTTCAATTTGGTTGGATTAAAGAATATTAGACCATCAGGTGCTACATAGCAAAGACAGGCATGAGCATCGACCATTTTATAGAATTTGGAGTTATGTACTCTGTGATATTTATCTTCTGCATTAAGCATATAGATGTGTTTTCCTTTCCATTCCTCAGGCATTTCAGCATATTCAGGGGTAAACGAATCAGGGTCCCATTGATAGGGTACATCCATTATGCTCATATTTGATGGAGGGGTATTACCAAACATCATCTTTCTTGAAACACCTTTTGGATTTTCCGCTAAGAAATAGTCACTCCACTCACCATCATACTTAAAGTGCCATCCACCTTTATAACTTTTTACCTCTTGTTGTTTCACAATTATATCACCTGATTTGGTGCAACCTGAAAAAACAATATCTCCCACACTATAATCCTCAACACAATCTGCTGTTGCATCGGTAATCCATTCAAAATTACTTTTCATCCATGATGCTACCCATTTGTTAATTTCACAATCTACTTTATACATCTCTTTTAATAATAATATACTTATTTTATTTTCATTGTAAAGTCTTTCTATCCCTTACATATATAAATATCACCAACTTTTAAAAAGTTCAGATTTTTGTGAAAAAAAGTTAAAATAATTGTCAGCCATACAGGATACTTTTTCAAGAAAGTACTTTTTGATATGGGAATATTCGATAGATTTAGAAGCAAACCTCAGACAGAGGTTTTAAATAATAAAACTGAGGAAAGAAGTTTAGCAGTTGCGTTGGGATTTAATGGTACAAGCAACTTTGTAACAACACAATCAATGAGGCTTAGTGCGGTTTATGCAGCTGTTAATATGATTAGTAACTCTGTAGCATTGCTTCCTATGAAAATAGTTACCACAGAGGGTGGTAGAACAAAAGAGATTGAGCATCAACTTAAAAGGGTTTTGAATTTAAAGCCTAACAATAAGTTTAACCACTTTAATTTCTTCAAGATGCTCATCGAGGCTGTGATTTTAAAAGGAAATGGTTATGCTTATATCGAGAGAGATGAAAATCTCAATGTTGTTGCGTTGCATTATATTGACCCTGATTGGGTAACTCCTATTATTCAACCTGATGGTAGTGTGAAATATGTGGTGAATGGTATGTCACAGGCAATTGATGCTATCAATATGATTCACCTTTTTCAGCATGTAGATGAAACATTCAGAGGTATTTCAACAATTAAGTATGCTGATATGACTTTACAGGGTGTACACGCAGCAGAATCACACTCAAGCAATTTCTTCAAGAGTGGTGCAGGTCTTATGGGTGTGTTAAAATCAAGTGCTCCAATGACAAATGAGCAGAAAAGACAGGCAGCAGAGTCTTGGAGACTTAGTATCACTAACTCACAGGGTGGTGGTGTGGCAATTTTACCACAGGGATTGGAGTATCAACCTATTTCTATCTCTCCTGAAGATGCTCAGTTGCTTGAAACTCGCAAATATTCACTTGCAGAGGTAGCAAGATTCTTCAACATCTCGCCTGTAAAACTCTTTGATTACTCAAATGTGTCTTATTCAACGCTTGAACAGACCTCATTATCTTACTTGATGGACACCGTTTTGCCATTTACACAGATGATTGAGGATGAATTTGCTCTTAAGTTATTCAAACCATCTGAGGTGGGTAAGATTGCAGTGGATTTTGACTATTCAGTGCTCATTCAGACTGATAAAACAACTGAGGCTGAGTATTACAGCAAACTTTTGACTAATGGTATTATGACTATCAATGATATTCGCTCAAAACTTGGTCTTGAACCATCTCAGGAGGTTGGTAGTGATAAGCATTGGATACAGATTTCTTATGCGACAATCGAAAATGTTGCAAGTGGTGCTTACATCAAGCAGACAGCACAATCTCAGGGACAAAATGTTGATAATATGGTTAAATCAGAGGATGAGAAACCTGCTGAAGAACCTAAAACTAAGAAGAAAGCAAAGAAAGAGGTTCAGTAGAGCCTCTTTTTTAGTGTCAGCCTGAATATTTACTATTAACCATAATAAGAAGAAAAATATATATAAGGAATGCCTAGAATATTTAAAGGGTCAGAGTCTACCTTAAGACTTTTAATAAGCAAATGTGATGATACTCAATCAATCACAAGTGTAAAGGTACTATTATATACAACAGATATCGACAATGCCATCGAGGTAATAGATGGAATCACTCTTGAGGGTAATGTAGCGGAAATAAACTTACCATCAAGGGCATTTCTTGGTATGGAAGATGGTATGATTAGTTACAAGGTTGAGGGTGTTGTGGATGGTGACATATTTATTACAGAAAGACAATCTAATTATTATCTCAAGACACTTTCTCGCATCTCAGAGAATGGTGCTACCACGCAGGAACTCTATATCACAGAGAATGGAGAATATAAGATTACTCCTAACGATTCATCCTATGTAAACATCAAGGTCAATGTTATTGGATATGAGGAAGGTTATACTGAGGGATATAACATTGGATGGAGTGATGGTTTTGGTCAAGGAGAAGATGAGGGTTATGACAATGGTTATGACAATGGATATGTTGAGGGTTTCAACAATGGTGATGCAGAAGGATACAACAGAGGTGTTGCTGAAGGAGGAAGTGTTATAACAGAAAACGCTGAGGTTCTTAATATCACTGAGAATGGTACATACTACACAAAATATGTTGAAATGCCTGAATGGACAGAACCATTAACAGGTGATGATTTCTATTCTTATGCATATTTACAAGATATTTCATTTGACACAGGTTATGTTGGGGATGAGAACTCTGTTATAGAGGTATGGTATAAGATGTCTACTATTATTAAAAGTATGGGTTGTATGGTTGGAAAGCAACCTGTATATGGAGGCGAAACAGAAAAGATATTCAAGATTCGCTCAAATTATTATAATCAATTTGTAGTAGAATATGGTGGCCAGAGTGTTGATTTTCTACTTAAAGATGATTGGAATCATATTAAGTTATCATATGCAGATGGAGTTGTAGTTAATGGTGTTCAAAAAGCGACATTTGATAAACCTGTTGTCCCTTCTGATGTGACATTCTATATAAATAACAACTCTGCCGACAAATTATCAGTGAATGGATATTTTGGAATGGTCAAGATTGATGATAATGTATATATACCTACTGCTGAAGGTTTTATTAACAGAACAACAGGAGAAGCATTGGATATATTTACAACAGGTACTTACATTTTCTATAAAGTAGAGAAACCTGTACAATATGACAATCTTATCAAACAGGTAAATGTTAGTACAAAAATACCTGAGTTGGATGCTTATGGAATAAAACTGGGTTATTCATCATTTACTGCTGTTCCTGAATTTGTTAGGCTTACCCCTACAGCCTCATATAATAACCTATTTAAAAATTGTGCTGGTCTTACAGATATCTCTTTGCTTGCAGATTGGGATGTTAGCAGGGTTGGTATAATGAGTAATATGTTCGACAATTGTACAAGTCTTGAGGATATTACTCCTCTCACAAATTGGAGGACAAGTGGATTAAGAAGCATTAATGGTATGTTTAACTATTGCAATAGACTTAAAAACATTGATGCTCTTGCAAATTGGGATGTAAGCAATGTGACAGATATACAGAATGTATTTAAGTCTTGCACATCATTAACAGATATGACTCCTCTTGCAAATTGGGATACAAGTAATGTGAAAACAATGGCTAATATATTCGATGGTTGTACTAAGATAACCACAATACCAGCAATAGATTGTACAAGTGTGGATACAAGTTATAATTCAACATCTTGGTTTGGATATTCTGAAATGAAGGAACTTACTGATTTCGGTGGTTTCATAAATCTAAAAACAAGCTCTACAGGAAGTTATACATTAAACAAATGTCCTAATCTTACATATGAATCTTGTATCAATATACTCGATGGTTTGTATGATTTCACAGGCAATGGTGAGACACCTAATAACTATCAGGGTAAACTCAAGGTTCATCAAAACTTCCTTGATTTGGTAGGAGATGAGATATCAATTGGAACAAATAAAGGTTGGACAATAACAGCATAAAAACATTAAGTTATGACAACATATACAACAGACAAATACATTAAGCACTATGCTGATGAGGGCATGGTGCTTACAGAATGGATGGATGGTGATGACATCCTCAATTTCTCCTTTGCTAAAGTGGCAATATGTCCATTAGGTAAAGAGTGTAATTGGAGAGAAATCACTGAGGAACAATGTGAAAAACTTATATCTGAGCAGGAAAAACTTATAATGGAACTTAATAATTAAAACTAATGGCAAGGATTTTTAAAGGTAGCAGATACCAATTACAATTATTGGTATCACAAACAAACTCAGAGATTGAGAATGTTAAAATTGAATTTTTTACTACTGATGTTAATCAGTTTGTAGCGGTTACTGAGGATATTACTATTAAAGGCAATATCGCATCAGTTATTGTAGGTAGCACTTTATTTGACAATTTGGAGGATGGTGTACTCAACTATATTATCAGTGGCACTATTGATGGTACAGCATTTATGGCTGAGAGACAATCTAACTATTATCTCAAGAGTGATTCACAGAGCAACACAGGAGCAAGCAAAGTTATTATACCTATCAGTGTTGAATTTACAGACCATACAGGTAATAGCGAAATGCTTATCAAAGCACAGGACTATGAGGCTGATGGTTTCAGCGAGGTACAGGTAAACGCTAACAACTATGGTATGGAGAAGTTTGCAGCAGGTTATAGTGATGGTTATCAACAGGGCAGAATAGAGGGGTCAGGTGCGAAATTAGGCCATTTAAATGCTGAATTTGAGGATATGTCAGGAAATGGAGAGGCTTGGTGGTATGCTCATGAGAGAGACCTTGATGGTTTCAACTATGTTTCAATCAATGCTTCTGCATATGGTAATATGAAATATCAGCAGGGTTATAACGATGCGGATAACAAAGGTGGATTTAATGTTGATTCAATAGGTGATGGTACATTTGAGAAACCATACAATGTAGCACAGGCAAGAGAACTTGCAAACTCATTAGAGGATGGTGCAACAGGTGACATTTGTTATGTTAAAGGTATTGTTTCGGGTATTGAAAACTATGATGGCGATACTATTACTTATGATATTAACTCAACTGATAGACAAAGCATCAGAGTTAGAAATGGTAAAAACTTTGGTGGAGAGCCATTCTATAGTCAGGATGATTTGAAGATTAACTATATGGTTATAGTTAGATGTCTCTTAGGTAAACTTGAAGTAGAAGGTCAGGGATGGTATGATGTATGTGTTGCACCTGGTAGTACTCTTGAATCTATTGATAAGTCAAAGACTGAGGGTATACTTTATCAGGATAGATGGATTACTCCTAATGGTGATGATATTATTGATGATAACCTTTTAATTGTAACCCCTACTGATGGATATCAGGGTATGGAGAGAGTTGTAGTGTCTAGAAGTGAGGCAAGCGCACCTATGTGGATGTATGGTTTATGCGAAAGTGTATGGGCTCATGGACTTACAAACGGAGAGAATCTTGTGGCAAATATGGATACTTGGCTTCATGAAGGTAATGGTTCTCTAAGTGGTTTCTTTGATGAATACTATGAGCCATATTATGCTAGATTACAATATATAAATGAGATAACTTATATAGACTTTATATATAGGTTTAATGGTGGTAATGGAGAAAGTCCTCTTGAAGATATGAGTAATATGTATAATGGAGATGGTACTATTCCTATAGTGTATTGGGAAGGTTTTGATTGTGAGCATGTACAAACAATTGGAGGGGCATTTAATGGATGGACTGAGTTGCGAGGACTTGGAAGACTTGAACAATTGGGTAAATCTTTCAGAAGAGAACAGACTTTGGACCTTTCAATGACTAAGATTAATAACAACCCTAATATTAAAATACTCATCAAATCTCTATATGATTTCTCTTTTGGTAGAAACGAGTATGGTGTTTCAACATCATATATCAAAGGTCTATCAAACTATAGAGAAGAAATTGAAAGAAAAGGATGGCAGTGTATTGACTAATTAATCACTCATATATACTTGATTTTCCCCTGTGGGCCTAACGGCTCATGGGGGTTTTCTTTTTATGGCTGACATAATAACTCCTTTTCCACTAAAAAGATAAGATGGAAAAAGAAATCAGACAACTTCAAATTGACTATAGGACAGAATCAGATAGTAGAAAAGTTGATGGTGTCTCAATTGTTTTCAATGTACTTTCCAATGACTTAGGAGGTTTCAGGGAGATGATTTTACCTGAAGCGGTAGAGGGAGTAATTGAGCAGAGTGACATCTTCTTCCTCTACAATCACACATCTGACAGGGGTTTCCTTGCAAGGTCAAAGTTTGGTGTAGGGTCACTACACACAGAGGTAAGAGAAGATGGTGTATACTTCTCTTTTGATGCTCCTCGAACAGCACTTGGTGATGAAGTGCTTGAATATCTCAAGAGAGGCGATGTAAATCAGTGCTCATTTGCTTTTGCTGTTGATACAGACAAATGGGAGAAACAGGCTGATGGTACTTACATAAGAACAATTACAAAATTCAAAAGACTCTATGATATGTCTCTTGTTGATACTCCTGCTTATTCACAGACTTCCGCTTGTGCGAGATTCGCTGAAATCCAAGAGGAGGAAAGACTCGCAAACGAGAAAGCGATGAAAGAGGCAGAGGAAAGAGCTGCTGCTGAGGCTGCTGAGGCAAAGGCAAAACTCGATGAGTACTACAGAAATCTCCTTGAAACCAACAAGGAATATATGCCTGAGTAAAAGGGCTGACAAAATAATCACTATAAGAATTAAATGACAAAAAATGAAAAATATTCTTGAACTACAAGAGCAGTCTCTTGAACTCAGAAACAGGTTAGCAGAAATGATTGCTAATGGTCAGAAAGAGGAAAGAGAACTCAACGAGGATGAAACATCTGCAATGGCGGAAATCAGAAGTCAGATTGATGAAATCAATGCTCAGATTGAGGCTATAGAGGCAGAAAACAGAACAATTGAAATTAAAAATAATAACACAGAAAAGGAAATAAGAACTATGTCTTTAGTAAAAATGATTAATGCGGTGGTTGAAGGCCGCAACTTCTCAGAGGATGAGGCAAAAGCAATTGCTGAGGCAAGAGCAGATTTCGCTAAGAGCGGACTTCAGTCAAATGGTCAGATTGTATATCGCTCAGTAATGGCAACAATTGATGGTCAGGGTAAAGAGACTATCGCAGAAGATAAATGGAACCTTGAGGTAGCAGTGCGCAACAACCTCATTGCAACTAAGATGGGTGCAGACTTCGTTGGAGGTCTTGTAGGTGATGTATCTATCCCTCAGTATGCAGGCTCAAATGTAACTTGGAAAGGTGAGACTGAAGGTGCTGATAATGGTAGAGGTGCTTTCTCAGAGGTAACTCTTGCTCCAAAACGCTTGACTGCCACTCTTGATGTGTCAAAACAATTCTTGCTCCAGAATTCAGCAGATGTTGAGGCAATCCTTATCAGAGACCTCGCAGCAGCAGTTGCAGAGAAACTTGACAAAACTATCTTCGGTACAGAGAATATCGCAAACGCTCCTGAGGCACTTTTCGCAGGTGTTGGTGCAGAGAAAGCGCTTACTGAGATGACTTATGATGATGTACTTGACCTCGAACTTGCAGTTGAGGAGGCAAATGGAAATTCATACATTTTCCTTGTTAACCCTAAGGTAAAATTCGCTCTTAAAGGTACTCAAATGGCAAATGGTCTTCAGATGGTGTACAATGGTGGTGAGATTGATGGTTACAAGACTATCTCATCTAACTCAGTAGCAGACAAAGGTATTATCTGTATGGACCCAAGAGAACTTGTTATCGGTCAGTGGGGTGCTTATGATATCACTATCGACCCATATACAAAAGCAGGTGATGGTCAGGTAAGACTTGTTATCAACGCTTACTTCGATGCAAAACTTAGAGGTAATAAGGTTGCTAAAGCAATTTTCAACTAATATATAAAAATCTCAATTATGTACATTCAGTTAGACTTAGCAAAAAAGCATCTAAATATTGAGGATGACTTTATAGAGGATGATGAATATATCCTTAGTCTTATAGATGTCGCAGAGTCTGCTGTTAGGGTTCACATCAATGATGATTTTGCTGACATAGCGGAAAGAAATGGGGGATGTTTACCTCCCCCAATTCTCCACGCAGCACTCTTGATGATAGGTAATTTATATCAGAATAGAGAGCCAGTAGGAAGCAAGACACATTCACTTCCTTTCAATTATCAGTACTTAATTGACTTATACAGAAACTACAATAAGTAATATGATTCATAGCGGATTACTAACAGAGACACTTTATTTCTATGAAAGGGTGGAGACTCAGAGTGAGAGTGGTTTCAAAAGCACAGAGGAAGTTCTCAAATTCAAAGTTCGAGCACAAAGGACAAAGAATAAGGAGAAATATCTCACAGATGCTGAGGAGTTGTTTCACACAAGTGAGTTGACATTCAAGTGCAGATACCGCAGGGAAATCAAGGATACTGATATTGTAGTGTATGAGGGTGATAGATACAGAATCACAAGTCTTGATAAGTTCAAGGAAGCAAATCAACTAACAATAATAATCGCAAAAATTAATGAATAATGGCTTGTTATAACACAGGATTAGGGTCATATCAGAAATGGTTTATAGGCAATGATATCAGAGCCATTCTTCTTAAGGATGAGGATATTGTAAGTCAGGTTGGTACAAATGTATTCCCAATTATTGCTCCTGAGAAAACGCAGGGTGATTTCATTCTTTATGTAAGAAACAAATACAATAAGAGTGTGGTCAAGATGGGAGTATATGAGGATGAATGTGAAGTGGCTGTGGTTGGAATATCTGAAAACTATGATAGTGCAATTGCCTTGGCAAGTAAGATAGACAATGCCCTTAGCGGTAGACACACCTTAGAAAATGGGGTGAAAATTCAAATCACTCTTGCAGACAGCACAGAGACATTTGATGATGACAAATACATTGAGACTTTAGTTTTCAACATAAAATAATAAAAGAAAATACAATATATAGAATATGGCAACTTGGAATGAAAATGACCAGTTAGTACATGGTGATAACTTTTTACTTTACCTTACATCAGGCAAAACGGTGGTGG
Organism: Clostridia bacterium; assembly: GCA_045614835.1. Taxonomy (GTDB): domain Bacteria; phylum Bacillota; class Clostridia; order Christensenellales; family UBA1242; genus UBA11490. Next base: position 11,150 of record JAZLDP010000027.1, read on the forward strand.
CATATGCAACATCTTGCTCACTTCAGGTAGATTCAGAGACAATTGATACATCATCAAAGTTCTCTTGCAAATGGGCTTCAAATATGGGTGGTAAGGCTTCTTACACTATCTCAGCAGATGCTCTTTATTGTCAGAACACTGAGGGTGCAATCTCTTTCGATACTCTTCTTGAGTATATGGTGAAAGGTGAGCAGATTGAGTGGTATATGGGTGAGGAGCAGGAGTATGATGGTGCTTGTGATGCTAACCCTCACACTCTCGATACTACAGCAACTTACTACAATGGTAAAGCGGTTGTAACATCTGTATCGCTTGAGGCAGGTAACAACGAAATCGCAACTTGCTCAATCACTCTTACAGGAGCAGGTGAGATTCAGATTAATGGTGCTAAGATTGGATAATCTTGAAACCATAGATAAGATAAGCAGTCCTAAGGGGCTGCTTTTTTTATTGTGCAACTTTCTCAAAATCTGCGCATAACTCAGTGCATTTGTCAGCCTGACAATTTACTATTCACTTAAAAGTATTGTATGGACAAGAGAGAGTTAGCCTTTAATTTCAAGGCTTGTTTGATGTTTGAAAAACTTACAGGAGAATCATATTTCGATATAACAGAGGAAAATTATGTATTCCTCATATATGCATTATACATGGCGAAACACCCGCATTTATATATGACATTGGTGGACTTTGCTAACATATTTGGAGCAAACAAAAAGGTTACTAAACAAATGCTTTCTGAATTTGAGGAATATATGAACTATATGAAACAATATTCTGACAGCATCAAAGAGGAAATCCAAGATATAGAGGATGGTGATGATAAACCAAAACACACAATGACAGATATTGTGATGTATCTCATTACTTCTTGTGGTATTGACCCTCATTATGTGATGTATGAAATGGAGTTTTGGGAGATTGAACCATATATGAGATATGCCGAAAAGAATAAGAAAGAGGAGTTGGAGATGGATAGGTTTTGGACATTTCTAAATGTGTCCCCACATATAGATACTAAGAAATGTAAAACTCCTGATAAGTTTTATCCTTTCCCTTGGGAGGAAAAAGAAAAGAAAGTTAAACAAACTAAGGAGTTAGAAAATAACAGATTCGCCATAATGAATATGATTGGTAGGAGCATATTTGGCGATGATGCAGAAACAAAGGAGGAAAATGGCGAAGGGTAATATGTCTTTCACATTTAGTGAAAGGGAATTTGCGATGCTGCAACAGATATTGGGAGATATCTCAGATGTGGATAAAAGAATGGCGATAACCAACACACTTAAAAGAGCAACGAGAAATATTGTGTTAGGTGGTAAGAAAAACTTGGCATCAAGAAATAAGGTGAAAACAGGTAATCTCTCAAAGTCTTTTAAGACCACATCATCAAGAAAAAGAGTTGTAGCATATGCGGGGTTCTCAAGGAGTGGAGCAAATAAAGGAAACCATGCTCATCTTGTGGATAGGGGTACAACAAAAAGATGGACAAAGAAAGGTAGATACACAGGCTCAGTTAGTAAAGGTCAACCTAATAAGGGTACTAATTTCTGGACAGATAGTGTAATGGCTCAGGGTCCAAAAGCGATGGAAAATCTCAAGGAAACCATCTTTAAAGAATTAGCAAAAATAACTAGTAGAAGATAGAAATAGATAATGGCAAGTAATTTTAACTTTACTACCAAACTTGGTTTAGATGCACAAGGGTTTAAACAGGGAGTAAACAGGGTTAGGGGTTCAGTAAATAGTCTCAAATCAAGTTTCTTATCCCTCGCAGGTGCATTGGGAGCAGGTCTTGGTTTCACGCAACTCATAGCAAATCTTAAAGCGACAGCGACAGAATTATCTGTTGCTCAGAACACTTTAAAGAATGTCTCTTATGTAACAAAGGGTTTTAAAGATGGTACAAAAGAGGTCAATATCGAGGTTACAAACTTTCAGGATAATCTTGCTTTCGCAAAGAAACTTGCAAATGACTATGCTCAGGATTTAGTTGCTGTAACTGATAACTATGCAAAGTTTACTGCTGCTTGTAAGAAAACATCACTTTCTCTTGAGGACCAAAGATTGGTATTCGAGGCATTGACAAAGGCTGCTGCATATTATCACCTTAGTGCTGATAGAACTAAGGATATGATGAACGCTGTTGTGCAGATGATGTCAAAAGGAAAGGTTACTGCTGAGGAGTTGAGAAGGCAGTTGGGTAATACATTACCAGGTGCTTTCAATATGATGGCTGCTGCAATGGGTGTTTCAAACGCTGAGTTGGATAGAATGATGCGAGATGGAAAGGTTATCGCTGCTGATGTATTGCCTAAGTTTGCTGCAATGTTGAATTCAGTGACATCGACAATCAAGTTGGATAGTCTTCAAGCATCATTAAATAAACTTAAAAATGCTTGGTATGACCTTGTAGAAAAGAGTGGAGCAGAGAATCTATTTAAGGGTATTGTTGATAAATCAACAAGTGCTCTAACATTTGTTTCTGAGAATATGAAAGGTATTAAATCTGCTATGTGGGGTTTAGTGTCTTATTTTGCATCTGTTAACTTATTCTCATTCTTTTTAAAACAGGGTGAGCAGTGGAGAATCAATTTAGAGGCAGAACTTAAGGCTGCAAAAATGTCCATGGTGAGGTTTAATCTTGAAATGAAAAAACTTCAGCAGGAAAACAAGATAACACAATCAGCCAATGGTGCTATGACTCCATTGCGAGGTGCCAACATTTCTGAAACATCTCTAAGACATATAAATGAATACAACAGAGCATTATTAAAGTCTTCTGAGGCTCAATTAAAATTGGGTATGATATCAAAAGCAGAATTTGATGTCATACAAAAAGAGGTTAACGAAGCAACGGCAGCGGTTAATGCTTTAAACGCATCAATTAATGCCACTGCTGCAAATACAGGCAAAGCAAAAACTGCTTTAAAGGGTTTATCTGTATTTGTGGATAAAGCAGGTAAATCTATTGCTAATTTCTTCAAAGCAAACTGGGTATTCTTACTTATTAGTGCATTGGTTACAGCATTTAGTTATCTTAAAAAGATAAGAGATGAGGCACAGAGAATTGCAAATATTGGTAAGGATTATGAGATGCAAATTGAGGCAGTTAAAAAAGGTACTGAGGCAGAGGCTGCAAAACTTAAGAATAGTCTTGAAATTGTAAAGGATATCAATCAGGCTGAGAGTACTAGGTTGCTTCACTTAAAGGAAATCAATAAGACACTTGGATTAACAGGTAAAGATGCTTATGACCTTGAGACATTAGATAATATTAAAGGTAAGTATGATGAAATCACACTTGCTGTAGAAAGATGGATTGAGGCAACGAGAAAGCAAGCAATTATTCAAGCATATGCAAACCAAATTGCTGAGGCAACTGCAAAAAAATCGCAATTAGCAGCACAAAAGACAGAAAAAGAGAAAGATAGAGATTATTGGGGTGCACAGCAAATGGCAGGTGCCTCTTTGAGAGAGGATGTTGATACATATGCATCAGACAAATATAAAGAGGCTGTAGATGCTATTGAGAATATCAACAAAGAAATGGAACAATACAACTCTGTAATTGCTATTGCAGAGGCTGAGATGAAAAAGTATGGTATTGAACTTGGTGATTTCTTTGATATCCTTTATAAGGATACTGATGGTGGTTTATCTGCCCTCAATAGTATAATGGAGAAATATAATAAGGACACCAAAGAACTTGCAAACCAATTAGCCGAGGGAGCCATTACTCAAGAGGAATATAATGAGGAACTTAATAAGATAGTACAAAATGCATTTAAGGCTGCTGCTGCAACAGGTGCAATATCTTTAGATGAAATCATTAAGAAACAGGATAATAAAAAAACTTTATCAGCACTTGAAAAATGGTATCTTGAGTTAAAGCAACAAACCATAGATTGTGCAAGACAGGTATTGTTAGATGGTATTGCTAAATCTATTATCGATGAAATTGATGAGGCTTTAGAGAATGAGGCTAAGGAACTTGAGGAGGAATTCAAAAAAATATTAGAGGAGGAAAAGGAGAGAGGTAATATCAATTTGGATTTTGCAGGAGCGACCAATGAACTCAAATATGAGAATTCACGCAACACAAGAGATGCTACTTTTGACTATAAGAAATCAAGAGCAGATATTTTTGGTGAACAGGCAAATATAGCAAACGATAACCTTGATAGAGTTGGTGATAAAATCAAAGAACTCTTGGATAAGGAAAAGTATTTGATGGAAACATATGGTAAGGGTCTCGATGGTATTGCAAAACAAGAGTTGGAAAGTCTTAGAGAATACTACAGAGAGTTATCAAAAAATGCTAAAACAATTGAGGAAGCATATAGGTTTGAACAGATTAAAAAAGATATTGAGGACTTTGATAAACAAATAACAAGAGGTATTTTTAGTGGTATTGAAAACTTTGCCACATCGATGGACAGGGTTGTGTCAGGTGCAAAACAACTCAGAGACCTTATGGAGAATGTAGATGCCACAGGGTGGGAAAAGATGATGGGGTGGGTTAACTACTTCTTCAATATTCTTAACGCTATCACAAGTGTGGTTGATACATTTAATACTTTGTCTGAACTTAGTAATATGCTTGCAGGAGCAAAGGTTGCGTTGGGACAACAGGAACTTGCACAAACAGCATTACAAACTGAGGCTACTATGGCACAGACTGCTGCTGAACAAACATTGGCGGGAGTTAAAGCAGAACAAGCGGTTACTGAGGCAGCAATAACAACAGCAAAACTTGCTCAGGCTGAGGCTGCTTTAGGTGTAGCAACAGCACTTGGTGTAGAAACTGCTGCTTGGATAGCACTCTCTGCTGCTGCAAAAGATGCTGCTATGGCAATCGCTGCTGCTAACGCTGCTGCTGCCGCTGGACCTGCTGCACCTGCTGCTGCACTCGCTGCTGCTGCTTCAGTGGGAGCGGGACTTACAGCAACAATGGCTGCTTTCGCTAAGGGTGGTATTGTTGGAGGAAACTCTACTCATGGTGACAGAAATATCATCAGAGCAAACTCAGGTGAGATGATTCTTAATAAGGCACAACAGGGAACCTTATTCAATATGCTTAACGGAAAAGGTGGACTTGGAGGAAATGTTGAATTTAAAATCAGAGGAGCAGACTTGGTTGGAACAATCAATAACTATACATCGAGAAAGAGAGGTTAACGCCTCTCTTTTTTCATTGTCAGCCTTGAAATGTACTTTTCTGTAAAACATAAAGAATGAGTGCAATTAGAGGATACTTCAAGAGTTATGATGATATACAATATACAATAAAGGTGTATCAATCACAGGAATCAGATACATTTACAGAGGTGGAGTTAGCAGGTGATGCTCCATTTGTTGTATCATACAATGTTTCAAATACTCCATTTGAACCATTAAGAACATCTACAGCAACAATATCAGTGGTCCATGATGAATATTTGGATGAACTATATACAGCATATGCACAAGGTACAAGTGTTAAGGTCTATTCAAAGGACAAAAACAATGTAGAGAAATGTGTATGGTGTGGATATTTGGTACCTAAAACTTACAATCAGGGTTATACTGATGAATATGAAACAATAGAGTTGGAGGCTGCTGACTGCATATCAGTGCTCCAATATTTGGATTATGAGATAATGAATGATGGTGGTTGTGTTACATTTAAGGATATCATCAATACCATCTTGGATAAAACACATATCAATACTTACTATTGGCCACACTCAAAACAGGTTAATGGCAATTTCATTACCCCTAGTGATTTGGGAATATTTGAAAAGAACTTTTTTGAGAATGACACAGAGGACCCTTGGAACCTACAGGATGTTATAAAGGAGATGTGTCAATATCTTGGACTAACATTAGTGCAGTGGTGTGATGAGTTATACTTTGTGGATTATACAGCAATATCTCAAGGTGATGACAGATATTACAAATACACAAAGACAACACAGGGTGCAGATGCTTATATCTCAAATCTTATCTTTATGGATGAAACGCTCTCACGAGGCAACGATGCTGATATATCATTTGAACCTATCTACAACAAAGTTTCTGTAAAGGACAATTTCTACAATGTAGAGGAACTTATCCCTAATATATTTGATGATAGGTATCTCACAAACAGAAATGGTGAATTCTATACAGCGAAAGAAATATCTGTACCATCACCTAAAAAGGCTGAGTATGTATCTCAAATCAGAAAGACAAGAGATGATAAATGGGAATCAGAGGAAACTGCTGATGATAAGTATAAATACTTCATGAGACTCTATGACCACAAGTACTTCAAATCATACTATGAGGAATACCCTGATATGGAGTGGCAGATAACAGAACCTGAGGATATGATTGGTAGACTAGGAGCAACAATTGTGGACCTAGGAGTTGTAGATGAGACCACTTTCTATGGTGAGGAATTTAACCCAGGTGGAGCAGATTGGGGTGGTGTACAAGTGGGTACTATAGATTATGCGAATTCATTAGACTATAAAAGGTATTTATGTATCTGTGAAAACCATACAGATGGTAGTGTATGGAAAAGCAATTCAAACGCTAATAGGGTTGTAATGAAAACCCCTGTAATCAAATTGCCTTGTCAAATTACCAATGATAGTTATTTGGTGATAAACTATAAAGTTACTAAATCAAGATATAAAGACAGACCATATCTCAATCCTGATTGGACAAATAAAGGAGCAAGTGGAACAGACAAATATACTGAAGGTATTGGACACTGGGGTATGAAACAATGGCCTCAAGGTCCTACTTTCAGAGTGATAGTAGGTGATAAGGCATGGTCAATGTCCAAAGGAAAATGGATTGATAAAAATGGAAAGATTACAGATACTAGGTGTTTTGGGTCCATTCTTAAAGATTCACCTGCAAAAGACTTTTGGGCAGAGGAGTTAGAGATTGCTAATAGAGTGACCTATAATATGAATATAAATGAATCAGGTTATGCCATTCCGCTTTCGGATATAAGTCAGGATGATGATATATACATAGAAATACTTTGCCCACAGGTGTCATTCTATGCTCATCAAAAATTAGATATTGCTAATGATACAGAATTTGAAAGTCACAATGCTTGGACTTGGTTATCTGACTTTTCAATTAAGTTGTGTGAGAAAGGACAGGATATAGAGAAACTTGACAATGATGTTGTTTATGAAAATATCATAGATGGTGATAGCATAAATGATTTCGGTGAAATCACATTCAAGTTTACAACTTGGCATCCTAACATCAAACCATCTTATTCAAATGTGGTGACATGGGTAAATGGTGAAAGGGTTATGCTTGAAAAGATTAAAGAAGCAAACCTTACAGGTCATGAACAAACAGCAGAGGAGAATATGATTGAAAGACATGTGCTTCAATATCAGACTCCTACTAAAAAGATTTCACACACTTTGCCACTTAATGGAATCACACCTTTTGATAAGATGTCAGGATTGGATGTTGCTAACACAAAAGCATCATATATGCAATTGGGAACAGAGATAGACTATTCAAGAGGAACACAGAAAATAACTTACATACAATGCAAATAAAATGAAGTTTAGAAACATTACAATCCCGCCTGAGGGCAGAAACAAATATGGTAATTATGTCTCATCATCAGAACTACAAAAGTCTGTGGTGAGAGTTACCTATAATGGTAATAACACAACAGGAGGTAATGAACCTAAACCTCCTAAGGAGGACCCTAGAGATGTTTATACTCTTCTTCTTTCAAGACCCACATTAAAGTTTGAGGGTAAGAAATTGCTTGATAGTAATATTGTTGAAACAATTGATATCATTGGTTATGTAAACAGCAGGAGGGGTGATACATTTATTGGTAATATTGACACTATTCCAGAAAATGATGTATATAACAACAATGACTATTATGACATCACAGGTATTGCTGAAAAGGGTATGACACTCAGCGTTGCTAATAATGGTACACCTAACACGCAACTCACTATTACTTGTACTAGTGCTGCAACTGAAAACGAAGTAAAAGCGGGTACTATAATTATCCCTTGCTCTGTATATAAGAAAAGTGGAGATGTTGCTCTTGGACCATATCTCAATGATTGGGCTGCTGTAAAAGATGATTGCTACACATTATATCTTGAATTAAGTTGGGAGATATCCGCATTACCCGCTAGTAATGCTTATACTCTCGACCTTACAAACGAGATTGCAGGTATCAACTGCGATAAGGATGGAAATATCTATGCAAACGCTGTGAGACCTACTTGTAAGGCAATTATGTACTATGGTGATACTGAAGTTTCAGGAGAAACATATAGCATCTCAATGGATGATGATAGAAATGCTCAGGGTGTGTCTATCAATACAGAAACAGGTGAGTTAACCTTTGGTAGCAACTTTAGTTTCTCAGGCACTACTTTGGAGATTAGGGTTACAGCAAATCATGAGGGTGCCACTAAAACTAAGGTTATGTCTGTGGTTAAACAATACCCAGGCGAGGATGGTGCAGCAGTGACAAGATGGGTGGTTCCATCTGTAAATTCAATTTCATTTAACCCCAATACAAATACTCTTACCCCTAAAAAGATTTCTTGTAAGGTGATGAAACAAGAGGGTGAATCTGCACCTGTTGAGGATACTACAACAAAACTATATTATGATTGGGATACAGATAATCCTTTGACTGAATATAAGTCAGAAATATCAATAGATGCATCTAAAACATATATTGCATTTGCTCTTAAGAATGATAAGTATGAGGTATATGAAATTGAGACTATTCCTATTGTCAAGAGTGGTACAAATGGTAAAGATGGCTCAGATGGTAGCAATGGCTCAAATGGAGAAAGTGTTTACAGACTTGCTCTAACAAATGAGAATGCTAGTATCAATGCTGATGCAGATGGTAATATATATGCAAATGCTCATAAACCTACTTGTACAGCTGCATTATATTATGGGGCAGGAAAGGTAACAGGCGCAACATACAGCATAACAACCGAACCTACAGCGACAGGTGTGTCCATCAACAGCACAACAGGTGCTATAACATTAGCAAACAATTTCAATTTCTCAGGGACATCTTTGGAGATAACAATAACAGCAATGGTAGGTGGAGTTATCTATGGTACCGCTATTATGACAATATCAAAGAGTTTCGCAGGTCAGAATGGACAGGATGGTGCTGATGGTACTGATGGTATAAATGGTGAAAATGGTGTTTCAATCATTTGGAAAGGTTCATCAATATCTGCACCTGCAAATCCTCAGAATGGTTGGGCTTATTACAACACAGGACAAAAGAAATCATTTGTATATCAGGATGGTGCTTGGTATCAGATGACTATTGATGGTACAGATGGTCAGGATGGAAAAGATGGACAGGATGGTACAAATGGTCTTTCGATTGTGTGGAAAGGAGAATCAGCAACACCACCTTCAAATCCAAAAGAAAATTGGTGTTATAAAGATACTGACAATGGTAAGGTATATATCTACAACGGAACCGCTTGGGAGTTGATGGTATTAGATGGTAGTGATGGAGAGGATGGTGCTGATGGAGAAGATGGATTATCTGTATTCATTACTTATCATGATAACGCTGTAGATTCAAAACCTAACAATCCTACAGGAAATGGTACTACAAATGGTTGGCATACAAACGCTACTAAAGCAGCAAATTGGATGTCACAGAAAGTTGCTGAAAGTGCTACAGCAGGTACTTGGGGAGACCCTATTCAGATTTGTGGTGCTGATGGTCAGGATGGTCAGGATGGCGAGGATGGAGCAGATGCTGAATCATATTGGCTCGATTTATCTACCACAGAGGTTATAGTGGCAAAAGACAAATCGGTAAACCCTAGTTCAATCACATTGAAAGCATATAAGCAAGTTGGTGGTAATGCCCCTACTGAGATTACATCTACAGCAACAATTAAATGGGGTTATAACACAGCATCACCTGCAAATACATCAAAGACTATTTCAAGCATCAATACAGCATATAACTACATTATGGTGCATCTTATAGTTAATAATACCATTGTTGATAGACAGACAATTGCTATTCTAAAAGATGGACAGGATGGCACAGATGGGGAAAATGGTGCTCAGGGAAGACAAGGTGCTGCAATCAGAGGACCTGTAGATTGGAAAGACCAAACAACATCAAGAAGATGGTGCAATGGTACATTAACAAATGCAAGTTATCCTGAAGATGCAGAGTTTATTGATATTGTGGTGTATGATGGTACTTATTACAAATGTAAGACCTCATACAATGGTGCAGGTGGAAGCAGTGCTCCATCATCAACATATTGGACCGCAACAGATAAGCAATATGAATTTATCTCAACGAATCTCTTACTTGCTGACAACGCTAAGATTAAGTTTGCAACAAATAATGAACTTTATCTAACAGATAGTGATGGAAATGTTACAGCAGGTGCAGCAGGTGGTGATGGTGTAAACTTTTGGGCTGGGGCAAATGAACCAACAAATGCCTCATTCAAAGTCTATAATAATGGAACATTGGAAGCAACGAAAGGAAAATTCGGTGTATTGGAAATAGGCAAAGACAATTGGGATGATGATGCATTATATGGAGAACATACACAATATGATGGCACACAAAATAACCTTTCATTCCAACCACATATGCTTGAAATGGAAGCGGTTGACCCTGATAGTGGTACTATAAGAGAGAGAATCAGAATTGCCCCATATGCGGACCCTGACTGCTATGACATGGAGGGTCTTATAGAGGTACACACCTCTTCTACTGATAGGATAGGAGTATTTACTAGTGGTAAAATGGAAGCATCTGCTTTCCAAAAAAAGGTAAATTCTAATTATATGTTTACTCCTTTTATGCCAGTAAACAATATGGCAATAACCTTTATCACTGATACTAACTATTTCACTAAATCAAATGGTAATTGGTATTGGAAAGGTTTACCATTGTATAGTAATTATAATGCTACAACTTATCCATATGTAAAATTGATTAGTGGAGAATGGACCTTATGCTATACTTCAACAGCAACATCAGGTATCGGAACAGGTATCTATGGAACAGCACACACCAAACAGAATAACAGGATATATATTGAAATCTAATGTATATAGGCAACACACAGATGATGGAACTATTTGTAGGAGATAACCCAATCAAAGCAATTTGGTTGGGTACTACAAAGATATGGACATACACATATGATTATGAGATAAGCAATGTACAATTGGTTTATTCTGATGGTGGCACTTACCTTAAATGTAATGGTAGTAATTATGCATATGTACAATGTACCTTAACAAAAAAGAAAGGTACATACATCGAGGGGTCATGGATAAGAACTATGAACATAAATTGGACTTATTCATCAGTAGGGTCCTATTTCAAAGTAACAGAAGATGGTAAGATATATTTTGATGTGGATAAAATGGGTACAACAGATATGAGTCATCACAGCAATCCTTTTACCACATCATTCTCAACAAATCTAAATGGTTTATCAGGAGGCACACTATATCTGTCAGCAGAACCTAATGTGGAGACATATTCAACCTCTATTGGTTATGATATATACACAAACTCAGTAGATGGTATCAATAACACAATAAATAGTTTCTATACCATTGTATATTGTAAGGAAGTCTATAGGACTTACTTTAAGAGTGGCAAACAAGGTGAAAAGACAGCAGATAAAAATTGGTATCTGTATGATGCTGCAATAACAACAGGACCTTTCATTACTTCAGGAACAACAGGACAAAGAGTGATGATAAATTGTGGAACCAACACCAATACTTATCCTGTGGTAAGACATTATAGAATTGGATATATTGGGGTCACACAGGAAGATGTAGATACAGACCAAGACCCACCTAGTTCAGTATCACCATATGACTATTATCTTGATGTTGCTCACTTTTCACCTAATTCATATACAACGGACCAAACACAAGCATTATTCTATGGGTCAACAAAACTAACAGAGGATTATACCATACAATCTTCAGAAGATATTATCCTTGTGAATGATGCAGAAAAGATACATAAAGGTAAAATCATATATGAATTTAGTAAAAGTGATGCAACCCTGACAATAACTCAAAAAAATGGTCTCATCTACATAACAGGTGTAGATTCCGCTACTGATGCTTGGATTCAAGTGACCACATATCTTCCTGTTGAAAAAGAAGAATGGTGGATGGATGACCCTGTACCTGAAAAGACAACATTAACATTTAACATATTAGGGGCATAATGAAATTAATAGGAAGCAGGAATTTGAATATACATACTGATTTCTCTGATTTTGATTTCGCAGAAATTGATGATAGACAAGGTGGTAGGGATGATGTGTATAATGAACATATTACCCCTATTCATCATTGTTATCATTATCCTAAAGATTACCGAATGAAAGTGGCACACTATGATACTGATGAAGATGATTACAATTGGATATATAACCCTGAAGAATATAAAGCAGGGTTGATAACCATAAATCCTTTTGATTACAAAGACCTATGGATATCCAAGTTAAAATCTATGGACTTATTCTCACCTCAATTCTTTTTGAGGGGAATAATCAGGAAGAAGTCATATCATATTGTATATAACCTTGAAGTACTAAAGGAAGGGTCAACAAACATATCAGAGCAGTCTTTAGAAAGGGTTAGACAATGGCATAGAGGGAATGTGTCATTTGAAGATTATAAGGCACTTATAAACGAAATAAAAGATTTGAAATAATGAAAAGGATATTAACTCTCTTTATAATGATACTTGCCTTGGTGGGATGTGCTACCATCAAGGAAGTCCCTGTGCAGACCATCGAGAAAATCGAGTATAGAGATTCACTAATATATGTAAAAGATACCATCAAAATAGATGTCCCTGTCGAAAAGATAGTGTATGTGGGACCTGCTGATACAACCTCTCAAATTAGCACTTCTTTGGCCCATAGCGAGGCAAAAATAGAGCAAGGAATACTTACCCATACATTAGAGCAGAAAGGGCAAATAAAGGCACAAATAGACACATTTTACATAACTCAGATAAAAGAGGTAGAAAAGATGGTAGAGGTGCCTATAGAGGTGGTAAAAGAGGTAAAACACATACCTAATTGGTGTTGGTGGAGTCTTATTGCAAATGTTATAGTGGTGTGTTTTATTGGTTTCAGGATATATCTCAAATTGTCAGCCTAAATGTCACCTAAGTCATAAAATAGAGGATAATAATGGAAAATAAAGTCAATTTAGTTGAACAGACATTTGGGTTGATTACAAAGATGTCTGAGTGGCTAGATAAATATGGAATACTTAAGTTACTTAGGACTGCGTTTGCTGTCTTTCTAATATATTGGATGTGTGTGTTTATGTTTCAACCATCTAAGATTTTTGAGGCATATCAGACTTGGTATGATAAGGTACACAGCGAAAAGATAGAGAAAACAATTGAATCGCATTATCAAATTCATGGGCATCTCACAGACCTTAGATACAGGAGCGGAGCGATGAGGGCAACGATACTCTCTTTACATAATGGTAGTGCGAATATTAATGGACAATATCAATTTTTGAAGGTCTCAGCAATATTTGAGGAGTGTGGAGACTATTACCCTATTTCAGATGAATGGAAAGACACACATATCAGCACTTTCCCTATTTTCTCATATCTATATTCAAATGACTATTTCTGTGGCAGCATTGAGGACATCAGAGAGATAGATAAGAAACTATATCACAGACTTGCTGCTAACGAGGTTGGTTACATACATATTGAATCGCTTATAGGAGATAATGACCAAACAATAGGTTTCCTTGTACTCACTTGGGAAACAGAGCCTGAAAATCATTTAACGCTGCATAACGAGATTTACAAGACATCGAGTAGAATATCAAGGTTGATGGAATAGTCTGTCAGCCTTTTTTTATACTCTCTATTAAAAAGAGATATATGAACAAGTTTAGTAAGATATTGACAGGGGTATGGGTGTGTCTAGCCATCCTTTCATTTGTGTGTGCTTTTTTCTGCCCACTTATCCCTAAAATCATTGGAATAGTATTCGGAAGCCTTAACATCATAACTATCCTATCTGTAGTTATTGCATACTTCCAAGGAGTCTATTATAAAAAGAAAATTGATGAGGAGATAGAGAATGGGTTGCAATTGCAAGAAGGGCAGGAGGAGAGTAACGCCTAAACCTAAGCCACAGGAAAATAAAGAGCAAGAAAAGAAGTAATGGGTAAGTATTTCAAGGTATCAGAACTCACATACTCAGCAACAGCAAAGAAATATAACATTGATAATACCCCTAATGAAACGGAACTCAAGCACATTGAGGAACTTATTGTTTTTCTCGATGGAGTAAGAGCAGCATGGGGGTCTGCACTTATTGTGTCATCAGGATTCAGGTGTGAGGCACTTAATATCAAAGTTGGTGGTGTTAAGACATCAGGACATAGAGTTGGATATGCTGTGGACCTTGTACCTGCAAATAACAAGAAGATGCAGTTTTTTGAATTCATGAAATCCTATCTTGAAGATAAGGAGTTTGATGAGTTGTTACTAGAAACTAACTCCAAAGGAGCCACTTGGATACACTTCTCATTGAAGTCATCACAGGGTAAACAGAGGAGAAAGATTAAAATCTTGGAAGCATAACAGGTTCTTGCAGTTATATTTCGCTACCAATCTAAGAGGACTTGATTTCAGAGGGAGAGTGATGAACTCCCTCTTTTTTTATATACTAGTAATACATTGGGATTATGGTGTTTTTCAGGGTTTAAAAGAGCCTATGAAGGGCAATAATCACAGCCTAGTGGTAATTGATATATCAAAAGAAAACCTATTAAATTAACTAAAATCCTTGAAATATCAAAAGTTAAAGAAAACCATACTGCTTCGCAGGTACACTTGTTTTATAGTTATGCGTTAGCATAGATATATTCTTATTTATCCTTGATTACTCAACTCACATTCTTTACAGAATGTTCATTGTGAAAGTTTTTCAAACTTTCTTATTCATTTAAGAAGAAAAAATTACATTATCTTTATTTTTATTTTGTTTTTTAATTTTTTTATTAGTTATATATTATTAATAATATATATAATATTTATAAACAATTTATTTAATAAACAAATAAAATTAACATATCTTCAATATTTCTTCATTAATAGATATAATTATCCCTAGGACTGAGTTTTTACAAGGGACTTAAGAATAGTCTTCATAACCTGCGTTTTATTATCCCAAATGCTTAGAAAAGCAAGTATTGATTTCCTCAAGACAGCAATCAATAAGGTTACTTATCACTATTCCAATTTTTTGAGGTATCGGGGTTTGTCCTACTCATAACAGGATTTGTAACTATTTGTTCATCCTGACCCGACTTCTGCACCACCGCTGTATCTTATCATCAATATTCAAAGTGGAGCGACCTAACACATCTGCCTGTGTTCCTCAAAGTTCTTTTATATAAATATCATAATATTTTAAAAAGTAAACAAAATGTCATACTTTTTTTAACAAATATTTGTTATAGAATTTATTTTTATGTATCTTTGGAAAAACGATAATACAGATGGAGAAAAAGACAGAGTTTTATTTTTTAAATTGGTGGTGTCACTATAAGAATATGTTAACACCTGAGCAGTGGTATGAGTTAGAAGAGTATATATTCAATTTTGGTTTTGATAATAAATACACTAACCCATCATCAATAAAGGATAAAGAAGTTAGAAGTGCATGGTTAGGAATAAGTGAGTATATGTGTACTCAGGATTATTGTTCAATACTATAGAAATGGGAGATAGCATTATAGTAGTACCTTATACAATACACATATACCTCAACGGAGAAGAGGTTGAAGAAAAAAAAGATGAATTTATTTTAAGTTTTTCTGAACTTTTTGAAACTTCATGATATTTATATATAAATAAGAATAATAAATATCAACATTATGACAATTGTACACTTCGCAGTGATGTTTCACTTACTACTTTTATTAGGATTAGCAGTAGCAGCAGTTTTGCTAATTTGGTCTATAGATAAACTATCTGAGATGTTTGGAAATAACGATAAAATAATTAACAATAATCAGCCATAATTATTTGTTTTTTAAAAAAACTTTTTGTATCTTTGGAATATAAAATAATCTAAATAAATAGAGAGAAACCTCTGATTATATCCACAGAGATTTTCCCCTAAGATTATGAAGAAAACTTTTAAGTTCCATTGAAACCAACCATAGAGGTCCTGAACCACCTCTATGGTACCAATCTAAATATTTTCCTATTATATACCCTTGACCATCAGGGTCAAAAGATGGTCTCTCATAATACATGTTGTTTTATTTTTATTTTATTCGGATGCGGGTGGTACAATAGGGTATCACCCTTTAATCTTTTTATAATATCTATTGTTTTATTAAAAAAAGATGTTACCTTTGCATTTAATAAAAAGACACTGATATGATAGATATTCCAAAGAACCTTCTTGCAAGGGTAAAAAACGGAGAATCACAGGAACTCCTCGAAAGTTATTTGATGAATAACTACACAATGCCACAGATTATCAAGGCATTTGCTGAACTTATCATAACCGCAGATGATGCGGTTAATAAACCTCAAATCCTTGTTTCAGAGGAGGAGATGCAGACAATTGCAAGACTTTTCAGAGTAAGAGGACAGAGACTTGTGGATGGTGAATTTGTAAACGAGACACGAGGCAGAAAGAAAAAGATACTCAATCCTGAAACGGCAAGCGAAAGAACACTTTACAATCAGGATTTAGAGGATTAATATAATACTGAATTCATATTTAAGAACCTGGGTAGAAAAATATTTCTGCTCAGGTTTTTTCATTTTCCATACTTCAAGTATTCTACTATTAAAACAGGTTGCAACCCTCAATAAACACTAAAATAACCAACTAAAACACACTTGAACTATGGAAACAATGACTGAGAAAAAATGGGTAGAGAAAGAACCTGAATATGCATCTAAAGGAGTAGCAGGAACCGCCCTTGGAATTGGAATCGGTGCGCTTGGACTTGAACTTCTTAAAAATGGAGGTTTGCAGAATATCCTTGGTACAGGCAATAGCAATGTGCCATTTGAGGAGAGCGCATTCGGTTTATATAAGAACCAAAGAGATATCAAGGATGAAATCCTTGCAATACACAACAAAGATGCATTTGACCTTTACAAGAATCAGAGAGATGGTTATGATGCTCTCAAGGCACAGATTGATG
Organism: Clostridia bacterium; assembly: GCA_045614835.1. Taxonomy (GTDB): domain Bacteria; phylum Bacillota; class Clostridia; order Christensenellales; family UBA1242; genus UBA11490. Next base: position 28,412 of record JAZLDP010000027.1, read on the forward strand.
CAATTGCAACTAAACTTGCAGTGACAGATGCTTCTCAACCTTGGCAGACCAAATCAATTATGGATGCGATTGCACTTGAAGCAGAAAGAAGGGCATGTGCTGATAACAAGATTGTGACTTATATGAACAGCACATTTGTACCACGCTACATTGCAGACCTTACTCCTGCAACAGGCACAACACAGGCAAGCATTTTTAATCCTCTCTGTGGATGTAATTGCCCTACAATGTAATTACAAGTCCCTGCATTTGCAATACACAAATACAAGTGTAGGGACTTATAATACCTTTATTAGAGTATGAAAAGAGTAGAATTTAAAAACGCTATCACTATATTCTTTAAGAGAAGAATGAACGAGTGGTTTGCTGATAAACCTTTTATTAAAGGTCTTGGATTATCAATAGTAGACGCTAATGTAAATAAGATGGATAAGTTTATAGAACTATTCGAAGATGAGAATGGTAATATAGATGTAAATGGTTTAATAAACAACCTTTCTGACATAAAAGAACCTATAAAGATTGATTTAACAACCATTAGCCCATTACTCCCAAACAGAGTACTATTTATCACAAAAGATGATTTCAACGAGATATTGATATATGATAAACAAGAGCAAGTTTCTCGAAATAGCGAGAGTATATACTAAGGAATACTTAGGTACTGATGAATATGGTAAAGACAAAGAATATGAAGATGAACTTACAAACGCTTTCTCTGATTACCTTATTTCAATATTCTATAACACAGGATATACCAAACAACAATTGAGGGATGTAATGAGCAAGAAACGCCCTCAACACCCCTCAAATATATTACCTATTATATTGTGAAGTGCTGTCTACAGACAGCACTTTTTGTTTTTAAATCCTTTCTCCAAGCCACAAACCTTTATCATTATGATATGTTAAAAGATTGTTTCCTTTCTGCTCTTTTGCGAGATATATTACTTTATGCACCTCACCCCTTATAGTATGAATTTCAAGTAATATACCATTCTCCTTTTTTGCCTTTGGACTTTTTTCTCCATGCTGATATCTATATGGCACTATCTTTAATATATGCTTATGTATAATATTGAATCTATCTGTGTCACTCTGAATATTGCTTGCCATAGCATTCATAGTATCAATATCTATCATTTCATTCAATTCCTTATCCACATTTTCCAATAGGGTCAAAATAGCGGTTTTTTCCTCCTCTAAGGCACTTAAATCTTTCTGATGGATAAGTATGTCATTCTGTAGTTTTGATAGTCTTAAATCCCTTTCTTTCTTATCTATATAACCCTCAAGATAGGTATCAATGATTCTCTTTTTCTTTGTATCTGTTTCTGCTATTATACCATTGATAGTCTGCATCTTTTGTCCTATCACATCAAGTCTTTCATTATATGTCTTTGTATTGTTCTCAGACAACTCAACTAAATATCTATGATGCTCATCAAACGCTACTCTCCACACTGCTAAATCAACAACAGATTCTTTCAAGGTAATATTATTGGTACATACACCTTTATCAGCACCATTACATCTGAAATGTTTTGCAGCACTCACAAATACATGGTCACATTCAGGACATCTCACCAATCTACTGCACAGCACCATCTTTTTGCCCTGTCTTAATATAATCTTATTCTTATCAGCAATTTCTCTACATATATTAAATATCTCCTCTGATATAATAGGGGGATATATTCTATCATTCCATTTTTTATCAGGCACACCTGTGTATTGCTGAGATTTAAGAAGATTACCAACGAAAGTTCCATCGAAAGGTTTTCCATTATGTGTGTATCCTCTTGAATTCAATTCATCTGCTAACGAGTAAGTAGAATATTCGCCTGTAGAATATAATTGAAATATCAACTTTACAATTGCACCCTCTGTCTCATCCTCTACAAAGTATTTATTCTCATCAATAGCATAACCGAATTTCCTTGCATTTCTACCTCCTGTGTACATACCTTTCCTTGCCATTTCGGATTTTGCTCTCTTAAACTTTGCCTTTCTTTCCTCGTTATCCTGTTTGTTAAGAATAGCGAAAAGACCCATCGCTAACTCCATACCATTATTTATGCTACCATCAGGGTTTAATAGTTCAAGACTTGGATTTTTGACCAACATCTGAATTTTTCTAGGAATAAGAAAGTTTTTGATATCAATATATGCCTCCTCAGTTCTAAACGCTCTGTTCAAATGCCAACAAGCAAAACAATTGATTTCTTTGTCACCATTAATAGCATCCTTGATAGACTGCAACATAACCTTATATCGCTTATCCATTTTTGAAGCAGATGCACCCTGCTCCTCAATCCACACGCAATCCTCCTCCTTATACCCCTTGTGTTTCACAAAATCCAACATCTCATTATGTTGGTCCTGAATACTCTGTCCTCCTGTAGAGGTTCTGACCATAATTAGCACTTTTCCCATAGCATAAACATTTGATGCTGACAAATGTAACACTATTAATTCAAATAAACAAACAAAGTTTAGGTTTTGCAAGAATGGTTGCAACCATTACATTAAAACCTATATATTGATAAAATAATGAAAGACAATGAGTTAACCTTAAAATGAAAGCAAATGAGTTCCTAAATTATTCAGGGGAACACTATGAAGAAAACAAAAAGAAATGGTCTACAAGACTTAAAAAACAAGGTCTATCCTTTTCTGAGGATATTTATAATGACACTATTATAAAGGTATATGACCACATAAATAAAGGAGAATATACAGGGGATATAGAATCATATTGGTATCAATCATTCTTAACGAATACAAAGAGGGACACCAAATATTCCTATCATAAGAAAGATGATGATATAGATGTTTTGAAATATCTTGATGAATTTCCAAATGATGATAAGCAAATACTATTATCTTCAATAGAGAATAAATTAAAGCAATTAAACGATATTGATAAACATTTATTCCTTATATATTATCTCACAGATATATCAATAAAAGAACTAGAAGATTTAACCAATATAAAAGACATAAGATACAAGATAAGGGGTATCATAAAAAAGACAAGGGGGTAGATTAAATCCACCCCCTTTTTCTGTAAAATTACAATATAAATATTTCAAAATCATTTGAACATCCACCTGCCTTAAGCCATCCTCCAAGAGCAGTGGTACAACTAATGACATTATCTATCTTTTGTGTTTTCCACGCAGTCTTTTGTGGTTTGATATTTCCATTATGGTCTACCTTTAAACTAACACAAGTCATCTGCCATAAAAAGTTTGAACTCTTATCAACCACCAACTCATTTGTCAGCATCAGTCTTTCAAACTCTTTAGTTGCTGCATTATAGTTTCCAATCGCCTGACTGAATTCAACCATATTGAATCCCATCTCTGTCATTGTAATAGCAAATTGAGTACTATTCCATTTATCATAATAGACATCTAAGACAGGGATAATCTCATTAATCTCTCTTATCTTATTCGCCACAAAGTCATAGTCAGTTACATTACCAGGTGTGAGTATCAACGACCCCTCACTTATGAATTTATCAAATAAGTCTTTCAATGGATGGTCCTTATAGGTCTCCTCAGGAAGAAAGGACCAATTGAAAAATACCTTTTTCTCTGTAAGGGGTATCATAAGACTTATCGCTGTCAAGTCATTCACTGACCCCAAATCAACCCCCATAACCCCTGTGAAGCCCCTGTAGTCCTCCAATTTCAGGCCCTCCATATTAGCAACAACCACCTCAGGTTTGACCCATACCATACTCGATGTACACCACATATTGAAGGTCTTTGTCTTGATTCCTACCTCTGCTGTGCTGTCATTTTTTAACTTTAGAAGTTCGCCTCGCATAAAATCTCTCGAAACGGTTACATCTAGGTTAGGTTGACACTTATACCAATTCTTTTCATCATCAATATCATCATCAACATCCAATTGAAAAAGAAAAGGAAAGAAGGTATCATCTTTTTTTACCCCTGATAAAACTTCCAATGATAATTTATACATATCATGACAGGGGCTCTCTAAATTAAATCCTGCTGTTGTTATGACCACCATCATAGGTTGGGTTCTCATACCCATACTTGACTTCATAACATCATATAGTTTTCTGTCTTTTGCTTCATGGTACTCATCGACCACAGCTAACGAAACATTCAATCCATCCAATTTAGATGCATCAGCAGAGAAGACCTTTACTACTCCATTATTCGCAGGGAACTTCACATAATTTCTGAAATCCTTAATCGCAGCCCCTTTGGGGTCTAATGATTTACTAAACTTAGTAATATATTCAAATAGGATTCTCGCCTGGTCTCTACTATTCGCTAAACACGCAATCTCAGGTGCAGATTCACCATCTACTACTAACATATACAGCGACAACGCAGCCATAAACGCATCCTTTCCCGCTTTTCTCGCTATCTGTATATAAGTTTCCCTACATACCCTGTATCCTGTTTCTTTCCACTTTAATCCAAGCAGATTCGCCACTATAAACTGCTGCCAAGGTTCTAAAATAAATCTCTTACCTGAAGATTTACCCAAGAAGTGCTTTATGTTACCAATGAATTCAATAGCCAAATCAACACATTCAGCATCGAAGTATATATCATCTCTTGCCCTCAGCTCCTCAAATCTGTCTATGGCTTGCTTAATATAGGCACAGGCTATGGTCTTTCCTTTTCTTACATCAACGATGTACTGCTCATAGCCCCTCATACCCTTTATCGCTTTTCAATCTTATTCTTTACAAAAGCATCTAAAGGTGACTCTTCTGTTGTGGTCTCAATCACATCCAATTTTGCAGCCTCCTTGAAGGTCAATCCTGTGGTCTTCAATAGTGCCTCTAAACGAATCGCTGCTTTATCCCTCGCTGTAAGAAGGGGGTGTGGAATCTCTCCATATCTGCTCATCACCACTAAACTTTCAAGGTTATTTATCTCGAAGGTCAGGGTAATAAATTGTCTATAATATTCTTCCAAAAGCATTAAGGAACATCCCCAAGCCTTTTCTACTTTACCACCACTCTTTTGAGCAAGGTAAGCATTAACTGATTTCATAAACTTTTTGACCTGTTTTTCGGTCTTTTTTGCATCTTTTTCGCTCATATTTTAACTATTTTATTAACAATAGTATCAAATATGTCAGCCCCTTTTATAAAGGCATAGGGGTGTGATTCACATCAGACCCCCAACCCACACGCATAATTAAGAAAAATGTAAACAACTAAGTTTCAAATATTGTCATATTTATCAACTTATTTTATAAAGAAGGGATACACCCTTTCTTGGTGGGTAAAAAAGGTATCACCCTTAGTTACCCTATTTTTGAAAGATGTCCATTTGGTAAATTATGATTTAGTTATTCATCTAATCCCATAATATTCGCCATGTTTTGGTAGAAAAAGGCAAAAGACATAATTGAAGTAATCATTTTATCATAACTACAATTTTTTCTTTTCGCCATTTTAGCATTACTAATCAATACATCCACCCACTCAGAAGTATGTGGAAAAAACTCACTATCAATATTCTCTTTTAACCCTTCAAGAAGGAAAATTATATTATTCCAATCTGTTGAAGCGCCATTAAACATTACATTCTGTGTGATGTAGGTAAATTCATTTTTATAAATAATTCTGATATTTTCACTCTCAACACTATCAATGTATAATGTGTTTTCTCTAAGCATTTCAATCTGCTCAGATGACCCAGTGTACTCCACCACTTCTACACAAGGAAAAGGCAAGTCATCGAATCTCTCTTTGATTTTCAGAGCATCTTCATATCTTGAAAAAGTATTTACCCCATTTGTACCAAACGCTCTGTTATTGTCACCTACAACAATCCATAATTTGCTCTCAACCCCTGTTTCAGCCCCTGATTCATCTGTAGCGGGACATAAAACGCTACATGTAGGGGTAGGGGTAGGATGCATATTTTCTCTCTCAGGCATATCATCATACCACACATAGAAGCAATCATCATAGGCAAGGCAGTCACTTATCTGTGGAACAGCACAGATAATTTTGTCATATACATCAGCGCCATGCTCGAACAGGTACTCCATTGTTTCATCATCGAACAAAGACCAATCCAGTTTCTGTCCTTCCTTATAGTTTTCAAGAAGATTCGCCTTTACCACAGCAACAACTTCAGCAACAACTTCAGACTCTGTTTTAGGGGCAACATAGTATGGATTCTTTATCCACACAAAGCACTCTTCACAACTATGGTCATTTGTCCAAGCATTATAGTTATCTTCAATAGAATAGATAAACTTCACCATGTCATCAGCATTGATAAACTTCTCCTGATTCGCTCTGTAGAACTCACTAGCGCTCTCCAAAGACACATTTATTTCAGCAAACGATGCAATATAATCGAGCCACTCCTGCTCATAATCGAACTCATAGTTAAAGGTACAACCCGCATCTTCTCCACCTAGTTCATCGCCCCACTCTTCCAAAGAACTAACACATTCCCTAAAGTTTTCTGATACAATAGTCTTCATGTACTCATTGAACATTTCAATAGCATTCTCACCAAGGTCATCTTCATCAGACTCTGTTTTAAATGTCTCAACCCCTGATTCTACACCCCCTTCATCTGTAGCGGGACATATCTCGCTCTCGCAAAGAATAGGGGCATCAGCAACTTCAGCGCTGTCATCATTGAAGTCCATAGTGTCATACTCGCTTACCGACAACTCAGCCAATCTGCGGTCCATTTCCCAGCGATTCTCCAAAGCCATCTTATAGACCTTCCACACCCTAGCCTTCTGCTCCTTAGTCATACTACCAGGATTCTGCTCTTTCCACTTAGCGATAGCCTGATTCTGCAAGCCTTTTTTATAGTACTTAGAAGCCATGGTAGCAAGACCATCAAGGACTTCTTTATCATAATTTTTGTACTTATCAGACTCGACCCAATTCATACCAAACAAAGCCCACATTACAAGGTACTCACTAGAAAAAGCCCTAGTACCAACTTCTCTCTCTGTGACTACAAGGTCATCAATCTGCTCCTTAATTTCATTGAACAAAGATTCAACAAGGCTAGGGGCAGCATTAACTTCTGCGCTCTGCTGCTCAGAAACAGGCGCACTCTCTTTTGACTCAGACACAGCAAGACCTTCAAGGTAGGCGAAGAATTCAGCGATTCTATTTTCAAGGTCTTCAAAACCATACTTCTCTACAACTTCCTTAAAAGCATCCTTATAACAAAGCATTGAGTCATTCTTATACTCAGCAAGGTGATACTCATAGCTCTCCACAGCATCCACAACCATGTTAAGAATACCCATGGCACTTTCCCATCTGCACTTTCCATTCTCAAGGACAATATAGACTCTTCTGCTCTTTCCATGAATCGCCTTAATACCAATAGGACAAAGAAGCGAAACGCTGATGTTTACTTTTTCCATTTCATCATTTACCTTTTCGACCTTTCCGCTTTTCATGTTAAGCACATAGTTAAGAAACGGCATACCGCCCTTCTTACTCATTTTCTCGATGTTGTTGTCAATCTCAGCAGCAAATCCTTTTGCCATTTCTTCAGTTACATTAAACTTTCTCATAATACTAATTTTTTTTAATTTGTTTTATTTTTATTTATTCTCTGTTGTTTTTATTTCTTTTTGCAAAGATACAAACTTTATTTTTTATTTCAAAATAATTTTTGCAATCCTTTTTAAATTAATTTTTTCAGAACCCCTCAGCCCCTGCCCTGAACCCCTCTACTTCTGCATCTGTACATATACCTATATAATAATATATATACATTTTTTTATCTCTCTCTCTAAATATAAATATAACGAAGATTCAAAAACGACAAAAAAACAAAAACTTTTTTTATCTTTTTTCTTTTGTTCTCCAAATATAAATATAACGAAGATTCAAAAAGACCAAGAAAAATAAAACTTTTTTTCTTTTCCTTTCCAACTACTGCAAAAATACAGACAAAATAATTCCATAACAAATCTTCTTTATAACATAATAAAAAAACGAAGCAAATATCTGCCTCGTTTTTCTTTTTAATATCATCTTCTTTTACCTTTATAATATAGGTAGGTAATAGGCAATAGGGCAAATGAAAAATACTGAATTCTTTTTTTCCTTTTATCCTCTCTTGATTCGCTTTTATTCCTCTCTTAATATCTCATCTTTGTCTTCATCATAGGTAAGCCCTAACGCCTCACAAATCCACGCAAAATCGAACCACATAAGGTCATTAATAGTTACATCTTCAACTTCACCTTCATATATATCTTCTAATATATAATCTAACTGCTCCAACTCTTCATAATTTAATCTTGATGCGTTTTCTTTTGCACCTGCCCAAAACTGAAAAGAAGTAAGGCTCATTTCGCTGTAAACTCTCATAATATAATCTTTTTTTAGTTAAACATTTCTTTTTTCTTTTTGCAAATATCCAGATTCTTTTTTTGAATTCAAAACAAATCAACATCTTTTTTAATAAATAAATCTTCTTTTCTTTTTTCTTTTACTTTTCTTGATTTCCTTTTGTTTTCGCTTTCGCAACGGAACACCTTGCTACACCCAACAAATTGAATACCAACCATTTAGAGGGAGGGGTAAGAAGAATTTTTGCCCTAACACCCTCCAAAC
>JAZLDP010000028.1:0-3462 GCA_045614835.1 Clostridia bacterium
TTTTTATTAGTATCTTCTTGAGAAACTGGATTAGTTGAATAAGGTAAAATCCAATCTTTAGAAACAGTATGCTCTGTATCTGCGAAGTACTCTTGTAGATTGATAACTTTCTTAGTAGCGAATTGATAATCTTCGAAGAACATAATTGTTAAATTTTTAACAGCCTCGCCCTCAATTCTAACACCACAATCCTTAGTAGCATTTAAATTCTCTTGAGTAGGAATATACTCATCAGTAATATTGAATCCACCATAGAAACCAACTCTACCATCTACTACACATAAACGCTTGTAGTTTCTGCAGTTAATGAACGAACCAGACATAGCCTTAACACTATTGAAAGGAACTGTTTCTACACCGTGGTTACGCATTTTTTGGAAGTCTTGTGAAGATATAAATTTAGTACAAATGGCATCATCATAAATAACTCTTACTTGTACACCTTCTCTGGCTTTAAGTCTAAGGATATCGAAGAATTCTGACCAAAGTTTGCTAGGAACAATCTTATAACACTCGAATAATATGAAACTTTTAGCTTTCTTACACTCTTCGAATAATTCTTTGAAATAACCTTCACCTTGGCTAAAGTATTTGAATTTAGCATTTTGGAAACAAGGTAGTCCTGTACTATCTACAAGATAATTACAAGTTTTGAATACTTCTTTGTTAGTAACTTTCAAAGTATTCATAGTTTCGTTACTAGAGAATACACTCTTTCTATTACGATAGATAATATCTGACCATTCTTTTTTAATTTTCTTATTACCTTTCTTGTCTTTGCAAAGTATAGCATAAGTCATAGCAAGAAGTGGGAATAGGAACATTGTTAAGAATACAATAATCTTATAAGCATCTCTTTCTTTTCTATTGGTTAAAAAGAAAATAGAAATAAGTGCACATACAACTGTTGCAATAAAATAGAAATGTAACCAATTAAAAAGTACGCAAGTAACAAAAACTGCAATACTTACTAAAAACATAAATATTAACTTGAAGGTTATAGACCTAAAAAACTTAACAAAACCGTTCACTTAAAAAACTCCTTGAATATTTTTCTATATAATCTAATAGAATATTCTATGTAATTTAATTTCGAAAATTGTGTAGTAATTTATCTTATAAAAGAATATATTTACACACTCAAAAAAGATATATATATAAATAATTAAGTATATACTTATCCCTATTATATATATTCGTACATTTTATTTTACCACAAAAAAGTTTAAAAAACAAATTATATATTCATAAAAAACAAAAAAACTAGGAGAGTTTTTTGCATCTCCTAGTTAAATATTTTTATATTAGAAACAAGTTTCTTTTAATAACTTAGTATAAAGGTCAATAAGTGTCTCATAACTGAATTTACTAATAAACTCATTTTTCTCACCTGAAGTGATAGGACCAGGTCCAAGTAAAACAACTGATTGCTCTCTTAGATAGTTACCATCTGATACAATCGCAACAGAAGAACGGCGGTTACCAGTTAAGTCTTCTAGACGGCTAATGAAACTCTCTGCAAATGTTGACATAGGCATAACATCATCAATGATTGTAACATAACCATTATACTTCTCAGCAAGTTCATTAATTTTCTCAATGATTTGTCTATTATGTTCAGTTTTGATAGTTCTGTACTCTAGGAATAGGCTACATTCACCAGGAACTCTATTCATAGATACACCACCTTGAATTTTACCTAAGTTAAAGCTAGTATAAGGTAATTCAAAAGCGTTATTCTTGTAATCAATCTTAAGTCTATTATTAAATGAGTATACCTCTCCTAAGAAAGATACTGCATTTTCAATAGCGTTTTTACCTTTGGTTGGGTTACTACTGTGAGCTTCTTTACCAGTAATAAGAACATTAAGTTTCAAAAGTCCTTTTGTAGCAACAACTGGATACAAACTTGTAGGAGTAGGAATAATAATGTTTTGTGGGAACTCCTTCTCTTTAGTAAGTAAAGTTTTGATACCAGTGAAGTTATTCTCTTCATCAAAAGTGAAATATAATTTTAAACCTTTCTTAGGTAATTTCCAGTCAAAGTTACCAACAGCAGATAGAACAGCAGCCATACCGCCTTTCATATCAGAAATACCTAGACCTACTAACTTATCTCCATCAATAGTTAAATCCATAGCATCATAGTCTTTCCAAGCAGAACCAAGTTGAACTGTATCTGTGTGACATACGAAACCAAGTTGAGCATCAGTACCAGCAGAAGCAACAAGACATAGTTTATGTGTATCATCATCAATAACATAAGTTGTCTTGAAACCTAGTTTAGTAAGATAAGCATCACAATACTCCATAATAGATTTGTTTTGAGCATCAAATGCTGTGTTGAATTGTATTAAATCTCTTAAAATACTATATTTATCCATTTTCTATTTCCTAATATTATTATATTAAATATTTTAACTAATTTATTTTAACATAAATATTCTATTATTGACAAACAAAAAAGTCTTAAATCTATAAATATATTAATTATTTATTAATATTTTTAAACTTAATAACACTATATAAAACCGAATTTATCCCACCTCTATCCACTACAACTATCCACAAAATATGTTGACAAAATATTTTTGACTAATAACACTTAACTATTAATGTTCAAATACATTATAATGAAAATATGAAATAATCTTTCTCTCAATAAAGACATCAAAGTGCTCAATTCGACAGTTATCAACCCTCCAAAAAATAGTTATTGTGTATAACTAGGGTAGTTATCCGTAGTTTTCCTAGAGTTATAAACAGAGTTATCCCAGTATATAAACACTACATATTGATTTCACTTTGGCTATATTTCGTTGACTTTAACACTATATGTAGTGGTTGTGAAAAGTTGTCCACATATCCACACCCCTAATAATAAGAGTAATAACTAAAAAATAATAAATATTAATTAATTTGTGTGGGCTCATAAGTAAAATTTTTCGAATTTAATTTTCCTTTACTTTGCAATTTAAGTAATACTATTAGAAATATTTTTGTTTTATTAATATTATAAGAAAATTACTTTATTTAGGTATTTTTTAATACTAAGTTTAATCAATAGAATATATACTAAGTGATTTTATAAAAAAAGAACTTTACTTATAATTAGTAGAGTTCTTTTCAAAAATTTATTTTTCCTTTATTTTTAGTAGTTTTCTTAAGACAAGTATATATATGATAGTTGTTATTATAAAAGCTAAGAAGAATATTATAGCCATAATATATACGCCAAAGAAGATAGATGTGCTCTCTCCTACAAGTAGAGGATAATCGAAACTTTGGAAAATATATCCAATAGTAGCATAAGCAAAGTAGATATCCATAATGCCAAGAATTATAAGTAATATTATTCTAAATGTTCTCATACTTTTAATTCTCCTTTTTCTCAAAATGGAATTCTAATAAATTATCGTTATCATAGTAATAACAAGTTTCACTGGTATTAATAGGTTTATT
>JAZLDP010000029.1:0-15858 GCA_045614835.1 Clostridia bacterium
TATTATATCGAAAAATACCTATTTGTCAAGTGTTTTCAGACAAAATTATTATATTTCACTAAGTATACACCGAAAAACACTTTTAATAACACTATATTCATTAATAATAGCCAAAAAAATGATATTATTAGTACATTTTAAGTTTTTCGCAAAGTTCAGCTAGGTCTGTACCAAATCTCTCTTTTAGAGAGTATATTATAACACCATCATCAGCTTTTCTAGGCATAATATGTATATGAAGATGCATTACACTTTGTAGTGCATCAACGCCACTGTTATTAAGGATATTAACACCAGAATATCCGCAGTTATCTACATAATGTCTAGCAATTTTAGTTACAGTAGTCATAACACGACTAATAGTTTCATCATCTACATCAAGCATATTCTCACAATGCTTCTTAGGAACTACAAGAGTATGTCCCACGCAATCATCAGAAATATCTAAAAATGCGTAAGTATACTCATCTTCATAAATTTTGTGGCTAGGAATATCTCCCTTAATTATATCGCAAAATAAACACATTTCGTTTTCTCCTATAAAATCAAATTTTCTATATATCATTCATTTTGTTAAAAACAGACCTGCAAAGTTCATTCTCAAAATCAATTATCTCGACTTTTAAGCCATTTTCATAAATTTCGGTAAATTTAACATCATAACTATAACCACTACACAACTTCTTATCAGAGAAACATCTAATATACTCTCTACTATAGCCCTCGCTAAGTTCTTTCTGTTCCTCAAATAACATTGTAGAAGTTTTTCCTATAAATTTACTTAAATAATTCTTACTAATTCTAGCATTAACCTCTTCTAACGCATCAACTCTGCGTTTTTTGATATCTTTACTAAGGTCAGGTAGATTATATGCCTTAGTGCCCTTTCTCTTTGAATATGGAAAAATATGTACAAAAGAGAACTCACACTTCTCGATAAATTTCTTAGTATTCTCAAACTGTTCTTCAGTTTCGGAAGCAAAGCCAACAATAACATCTGTTGTAATATTTGCAAGAGGAAAATACTTTCGTATAAGTTCAACCTTATCATAGAACTCATCAGCAGTATAATGCCTATTCATTTTCTTAAGTATTTCATTATCTCCACTTTGCAAAGACAAATGGAAATGAGGCGAGAAATTAGGCATATTCACTAGAACTTCTAATAGTTCTGTAGTTATAACACCTTGCTCAAGAGAGCCAAGAGAGATAAGAGCCGAAACTTTTGTTAGCTCTTTCATAAGAACTGGAAGTGCCGGTTTGCCATCAATAGAATAACTACTAATATCAATTCCGGTTAGAACTATTTCTTTTGACCTCTCAGCCATTACTTTAGCCTCAGAGATAATCTCTTCTAATGCCCTACTTCTAGAACGACCTCTAAGATATGGTATTAGACAATAAGTACAGAAGTTATTACAACCATCTTGAATTTTGAGATTTTCCCTAGTTGTAGTCTTTTTAGGAGATACAGGGCTATCATATTTTAGAGATAATTCATTTTTTGACTTGGTTGCTTTCCTAATATAGTCAAGAATATTTTGTTTACCCTCTGTACCAATAATCGAGAAAACATTTCTCCTATCACTCAAATCATCATCACTTTCAAACTGTTCAATACTATTCTCACTAGCACAGCCACAAATTATTATTTTTGCAGAGGGATTAAGTTTGTTGCACTTAGCGATATATTGTCTACTTTTCTTCTCAGCCTCAGCTGTAACCGCACAAGTATTAATTATATATATATCCGCTTTCTCAAGTTTGTCACTAACGAAATATCCAGCATCTTCAATAATTTGAGCCATACAGTCACTTTCGTATTTGTTTTGTTTACAACCAAGAGTAATAATTGAAACACTATGCATAATCCCACTCTCCTAGCATACACATTACAACCGAAGTTAGAGCAATACTAGCGGTCTCTGCTCTTAGAATTCTTTTGCCAAGAGTAACTGAACTAGCACCCATACTAGTTAGTTTTTCAATTTCATTAGTTGAGAAACCACCCTCGCTACCAACAATGATTGCCACATTTCTAGCAGAACCAAAATCCAATTCCTTTAGACTTCTACTTCTTTCGCACTCATTAGCAAATACAATAAGGTCATAATTTTTCAATTCTTCGCACATTTTTGAGAAAGGTACAGTATCCATAACTTTCATAGGAATACTGCGTTTACATTGTTTGATAGATTGATTAGAAATCTCTTGTAATTTGCTAACTTTGCCAAATTTATCTTTACTAGTAATAAATTCACTTTCAAAAGGAACAAAGTTATTAACACCTAGTTCAGTTAGTTTCTGAACAATCAAAGACATATTATCAGATTTAACTAATGCCTGAAAAACAGTTACCTTAGATGCTGAATTATATATATTCACTTCTCTACCAGTAACTGCAACTTTGGTATCGCCTTTGGACATAGAAATAATTGTAGCATTATAATCAAACTCATCACCACAAACAAGAATAATTTCGTCCCCTACTTGCATACGCATTACATTCTTAATATGATTATGTTCAATACCATCAATTACAAAACTCTCATTTATATTAAGTTGTTTATTTACAAAAAATCTTTTCATATAGACATAATACCACGAAATAAAAAAAATTACAAATTATAAAAGAAACAAAAAAAGATAATCTTGATATACAAGACTATCTTTCATAAATAATTAAAAATCATAACTTCCCATAATTGAATGATTAATATGACTATCTAAATTATTAACATAAGCAATTAGACCATCTTTAGCATCACCATATTTTCTAACCATATCCAAATTATATTCTTTTTGATACCAAATACATTGACCAAATCTCTCAGCAATAATGCTAGGAACTTTTCTAGAAACATTATTTACATACTCTGAATTAGCGGTATGTTGAGATAGCGCATCTTCATAAGCAATCTTCTTCATAGCCATAATTCCTCTAAAGTTATCAAGTTGTTCTGTAGTCATATTAGCAATAGCCCCCTCAATATTAGAGTTCATAATAAACATTGTGGTTATGATATCGTGTTGTTGTTTTGAAGTTCTCTTGATTAGATTGTTGTGTGTGTAGTACTCAGCTTGTTCTTCAATCATTTCAACAGGACTAGGAACAATATACTCACCATCTTTTACAAAGTTTGTACCTTGCATATCATATCTTCTAGTTCTTATAATACCCACTATATCAAGAAACGCTCTTGTTCTAGCATTCCATTCCAACAAATCACGAGAAGAAACTTCTTCACCATTCGCCCAAGCCTCAGCCTCTTTAATTCTTTCAAGGTTATCAGTCATCATATTTTCGTATATTCTACCCAAATCAATTGGCTCAGTTTGAGATGCATCTCTTTGAATTCTTCTACGCATAGAATTCAAAATAATGCTATCAATCTCATCTTCTTGACCATTTCTATATTCTTTTAGATAAACCTTAGGAGCTTCTCTTAAATACTCAAAAACTTTCTTCTCAACATCAGGTTTGCAAAAAACATATTCACTTCTTCCCATATTTACCCCTCAATCTTAATAACAATATTTTACCACCTCAACTATCAATAGTCAATACCCATTTTGGCAAGAAAAAACACCCTAAACAATATGCCTAGAGTGTTTTAAACAAAAAACTACTTTTCTATATTTTTCATATCTTTTAGGTAATCTTTGTATCTTGAGAAACTATCTTGCTTGATTGATGATTGCAAGTTCTCTAGAGCCTTCTTATCAGCCTTAGATAATGTCTTAGGAGTTTCTGCAACTACTGTAACAATTAGATTACCATAAGTTTCACGATTAAGGTATTTAATACCCTTACCACGAAGTTTAAATATTGTATTTGACTGAGTTAATTCTGGAATTTTTAGAGTTGTAGTACCTTTAGCCAGTGGGATTTCCACCTCGCCACCAAGAAGTAAAGTATAGAAAGGCACATAAAGTTTTAGGTGCAAGTCAAAACCATCTCTTTCAAGAAGTCTATGTTCTTTGACTTTAACAATGATATGTAAATCACCATCTTCGCCACCTCGTTTGCCACAATTACCTTTTCCACGCATAGTTAGTACTTGACCATCATCAATACCTGCAGGAACATTAACTGTAATATTAGAATTAACTTTTTTGTAGCCATTTCCGTTACAATCGGTACATTTCTCTTTAATCTCTTTGCCTGTACCATTACAGTTCTTACAAGGACCTTGTCTTGTAACAGTGCCAAACATAGAGTTTGTTGTATATCTTACTTGACCAGTTCCATTACATTCAGAACAAGTCTTGTATTCAGTACCATTTTTAGCACCAGTTCCGCTACAAGAAGAACAACTCTCATATCTTGGAACTTGAATATCTTTAGCAACACCGAATACAGCCTCTTCAAAACTTAAAGTCATTTGAACTTGAATATCTTCGCCCTTAACACCTCTCTGTGCTCTAGCCGAAGAACCAAATCCACCGCCAAATATATTGCCGAATATATCACCTAAGTCCTCAAATCCACCGAATCCACCGAAGCCTCCAAAACCTCCAGCGCCACCACCGAATCCACCAAATCCTTGTGGACCTGTAGCAGAACCAAATTGGTCATAATTAGACTTCTTTTGAGGGTCTGATAGACACTCATAAGCCTCATTAACTTCTTTAAATTTCTCGGCAGCACCTGGTTCGTGATTGATATCTGGGTGATATTTTTTGGCTAACTTTCTATATGCTGATTTAATATCATCAGGGTTAGCATCTTTGCTAACCCCTAAGATATCATAATAATTTTTGTCCGCCATTTCTCAACCTTTTAGTTTTTATTATCTGGGTCCTCAACGATTACTTCGTCATCTGGTTGTTTTGTACTAGAACCCTCACCATTTTCTGCTTGTGCTTTTGCAGCAGCATTTTGGTATAACTTAGTTACAATTGCTTCGTTTTCTTTAGAAAGTTTATCAATTGCTGCTCTTAATTTCTCAATATCATCAGTTTCAAACTCTTTCTTAGCTTCTTCAATAGCTTTCTCTAATTTCTCTTTGTCTTCAGCACTAATGCTATCGCCATTGTCTTTTAGCATTTTCTCAAGAGCAAATACTAGGTTATCTGCATCATTCTTAGTTTGAACTAACTCTTTTCTCTTCTTATCTTCTTCTGCATGTTGTTCAGCCTCTTTGATAGCCTTGTCAATATCTTTCTCATCTAGATTAGAAGAAGCAGTAATTGTAATTGATTGTGCTTTGTTAGTACCTAAATCTTTAGCACTAACTGATACGATACCATTAGCATCAATATCGAAAGTTACTTCGATTTGAGGAACACCTCTTGGAGCTGGAGGAATATCGTTAAGTTGGAATCTACCTAGAGTTTTGTTATCTTTAGCGAATTCTCTTTCACCTTGTAATACATGAATATCAACACCTGGTTGGTTGTCTGCAGCAGTTGAGAATACTTGAGATTTCTTTGTAGGAATTGTAGTATTTCTTTCGATTAACTTAGTAAATACACCACCAAGAGTTTCAATACCTAGTGATAATGGAGTTACATCTAGAAGTAATACATCTTTTACATCACCAGCAAGTACTCCACCTTGAATAGCAGCACCGATAGCAACACATTCATCTGGGTTAATTCCCTTATATGGGTCTTTGCCAGTCTCTTTCTTAACCATAGCTTCAACTGCAGGTATTCTAGTAGAACCACCAACAAGAAGAACTTTGTTAATGTCACTATAATTTAATTTAGCATCTCTGATTACTTGTCTCATTTTATCAACAGTTTTGTTAACTAAATGCTCAGTGATTTGGTCGAATTTTGCTCTAGTTAAGTCGAATTCTAAGTGTTTTGGACCTGTTGCATCAGCAGTAATAAATGGTAGACTGATAGTAGTCTTAGTAACTGCAGATAGGTCAATTTTTGCTTTTTCAGCAGCTTCTTTAAGTCTTTGCATAGCAAGTTTGTCAGCAGACAAATCTACACCATTAGATTTTTTGAAGTCTTCTACAAGAAGTTTAATAATCTCATTATCGAAGTCATCACCACCAAGAAGGTTATCACCAGCAGTTGCAAGAACCTCGAATACACCATCACCAATTTCCATAAGTGATACATCAAATGTACCACCACCTAGGTCATATACTAGGATTTTTTGGTTTTTATTTTCGCCTTTGTCTAGACCATAAGCAAGTGCTGCAGCAGTTGGTTCGTTAATAATTCTCTTAACTTCTAGACCTGCAATTTTACCAGCATCTTTAGTTGCTTGTCTTTGGCTATCACTGAAGTAAGCAGGAACTGTAATAACAGCCTCTGTAACTTTCTCACCTAGATAACTCTCTGCATCATTCTTAAGTTTTGTAAGAACCATAGCAGAAATCTCTTGAGGTGTATACTCTTTACTATCAATTTTAACTTTTTTAGCAGTACCCATATCTCTTTTGATAGAGATTACTGTATTATCTGGATTAGCAACCGCTTGTCTTTTTGCTACTTGTCCTACTAGTCTTTCACCATCTTTAGCAAAAGCAACGACAGATGGAGTAGTTCTACTACCCTCAGCATTAGCAATAACTGTAGCCTCTCCTCCTTCCATAACTGCTACACAACTATTAGTTGTACCTAAGTCAATACCGATTATTTTTCCCATATTATTTATATATCTCCTTAAAAATTTGTTTTTATTTATTAACTTAATTTATTGATTTGAACTACACTATGACGAATTACTCTATCGTTTTTCATAATGAAGCCCTCTTGATATTCACTAATTATTTCATTATCAGCTTTATCTGGGTCATTACCAGTAAGTACTGCATTGTGATAATTAGGGTCAAACTGTTCTCCAAGAGCGTTAATCTTAGTAACGCCTAACTCTTCGAATGCTTTGATTATTTGATTATATACTAGGTCAAGACCTTTAAGTGTGTTTTCATCTTGAATACTAGACTTTGCTTGTTTAAAACTATCCATTGCAGGAAGTAGTTTCTCTATTGCTTTAGCAACACCATTATCGAAACTTTGACTAGTAGCCTCAGCATTTCTTCTCTTGTAATTCTCAAACTCAGCCTTAATTCTTTGTGCAAGTTCAAGATATTCAAGTTCTTTGCTTTCAACTACTTCTTCATTAGTATCTACTAAATCATTTTCAATCTCTTCGTTCTTTTTCTTCTTGTCAGCCACTTTGATTAGTTATCTCCTTCTTGGTTATTTTTATCTAGTTCAGCAATTTCTTCAGTTATGAATTTTAGCGCTGAAGCAATACGGTAATAATCAAGTCGTTTTGGACCAACTACACCGATTGAAGCAACTACACCATTTTTCAGACTATAGTTAGCTTTAATAATGCTATAATCATCAAACTCGTCTTTGCCTTCCTCTCCAATACTATAGACAATATCATTATTGCTAGTATTATCGATTTTAGTAATAATCTTAGATATTTCTTCTTCATCTTTAACAAGAGACAAGAATTTCTTGGCACTGTCTAAGTCTTTGTAATCATTATTCTCAAGTAGACCACTCACATTAGAATGTGTTTTAAGTGCGTTTGCCTTCGAATAAGATTTCAATGTCTCAGTGATGAAGCAGAAGAATTCTTGGAAATACTTGATTTGGTTTTTGAATAAATCATTGTAATAATCGAAGTTTTCTAAAATATCTTTAATTCTCTTATTACCCAAATTCATTGATAAGAATTTACTTGCATCTTTGCAATTATCTTCTGAAACATTACTAGATAGACTAATCGTATTGTTCATAATACCAGCATCTGTTTGAACAAGCAGTAATGCCTGACCAGTAATAAGCGGAATAATATTAATATTCTTGATAGTTAAATTATCGTAGTTATGCATCTCAATAAATGTAGGAAGTTTAAGTACATCACTCACATTCTTAGCAAGACCATCTACAACATCTAAAATAAAATTGCTTCGATTAACGAACTTATTCTTGATTTTGTCAACCACATCACTATCAAATTCCTTAGCACTAAGCAAACTCTCAACATAGAACTTATATCCCTCACTAGTAGGAACTCTGCCCCCTGAGGTATGAAGCTGTTTTAGATACCCCATCTCCTCCAAAGCATTTAGTTCATTTCTAAGAGTAGCAGAACTAAGTGTTGTGAACACACTACTTTGAACATTACCACTAGTTATTGGCAAAGCATTGTCAATGTAATTCCCAACTGCATTAAGTAGAATTTCGCGTTTTCTATCGCTAAGCTTATAATTATCAGCCAATTCTCTCTCCTGTTAGCAATTAATTTTTTATATTGTTAGCACTCTATCTTGTAGACTGCTAATCATATTCTAATATAGTTATATGCTAAAGTCAATTGTTTTATGACACATTTTAATAAAAATTTTTAAACAAAATATTTTTCGACAAAATAGTCTAAACATAATTAAATATATTATTAATTTAATATATATACTATCCTAATATATACAACTCAAAAAAAAAGTAGGCATCAACCTACTTTATTATTTATACCAAAGCGATTATTATATCATCTTTTTTCTCTCTCCATACTCATCAATAAGCAAATTAGCCATTTCTTCAGGGGTTTCTTTACAATCATTCTCAAGCCATAACCTACACATTTCCTTAATTCCAGCACCAAAGAAACAGGCACGATAAAATATTCCCATAGTTTTTGATTTGTCTATATTTATTTTTGAACTTATATTTTGAAGACACTCAATTTGGGTATTTTTCTCAGCAAGAGTAGCATATGGAATATTCAAAAAAGCCTTATAAAAATACTTATTTTCCTTAATAAATGTAAACATCTCAATAACAGCTTCGTGAGTTTGTCTCTCTCCATAATTAAATATATTCGCTGTACCTTTGGCAAACTTATTCTCTATTTTAATAATCAAATCGTTAATATCGCTATAATGACAATAGAAAGTACTTCTATTAATTTCTGCCTGTTTACAAATTTGATTAATTGTTATCTCATCATACTTATGTTTAGTAAGCAAAGTTAAAAAAGCAGTCTCAATCTTTTCACTACTCATTTTATATCTAGAATTGTTTTTGGTATTCATTATTACCCCCTATATCGCATTATTCCAACAGATATGCAAGTTTTGTTTTAGTAAAATTGATTATTCCAACAGCGTGTTGTTTTTTGTTGAATGGACTTTTTTTACATAAGTTGTTATTTCAAATTCAATTTACTATAATTTAATTAATAAGTCAAATGTTGGAATAATCTTTGACTAAAAATTTACTAAATCAAGGAGTTTAAAACTATGGCAGATAAAGAAATAAAAGTAGAAGAAAAAGTGGAAAAGAAAGATAACATTTTCAAAAAAACAGGTAGAGGACTAAAGAAAGCTTTCAAAGATATGGCTGAAAGTGCTAAGGCTCAACACGAAGTAGACAAAGCGAACTTCGCTGCAGCAAAAGCAGAAGCAAAGGCAAACTTTGAAGAAAATCGTGGCACTAATACTTTTAGAAAAGCAAAGGAACAAGCAAAACAGTCTTGGGATGATGCTCATCTAACACCTGCTGAAAGAACAGCAAAAACAAGAGAAGAGCAACAAAAACAAATCGCTGAAGCCAATGAAAGAATTAGACTAGCTAACGAAAGATACGAAGCTGCTAAGGTAGAAAAGAAGAAAAAGTAATTCTAGGAGATTATTATGAACGCAATAGAAATAAAAGGCTTAAAAAAGTCGTTCAGAGGTATGTATGCCCTTAACGGACTTGATATGACTGTCCCTGTTGGTTCTATTTATGGGTTTATTGGAGAAAATGGTAGCGGAAAATCCACTACAGAGAAACTTATTTGCGGACACTTAGTTAAAGATAGCGGTTCAATTAAGTTATTTGGAAAAGATTATACTAATGCTGGAACAAGAGTAAAAGTAGGAGCACTTATTGAAAATGCCGGATGCTTCCCTGGTTCTAGTATCTATATGAACTTAAAAATGCAATGCTTAAATCTTGGAATACAAAATTCTGATGAAGAAATTTCAAGAGTTCTTAAAATTGTTAGAATGGAAGAACACATAAATCTAAAGTTCAAAAAATGTTCTCTTGGAATGAAGCAAAGAGTTGGTATTGCTATGGCACTTCTTGGTAGTCCAGCTCTACTTATCTTAGATGAACCAATTAATGGACTTGACACAGATGGTATGAGGATAATGAGAGAGATTTTGGTAGATATTACCCAAAACTACAATTGTACAGTTCTTATTTCTTCACACATTCTAGGAGAACTAGAGAAAATTGCTACTCACTACGGAATTATTCGTGGAGGCAAAATGATACAAGAACTAACCGCCAAAGAAATGGAAGCAAGAGCAAGAGTTTTCGTATCATTCAAAGTTGAAGATAACGACAAAGCAATCAAATTACTTAACAAGAAATATTCAAATGTGCGTAACGAATTTGGTTATGTAAGAGTTTATGATGAAGAAAATGTAGATGAGATTGTTAAATATTTGCTTGATAACAAAATAGTTCCAAGCGAAATTAAGAAAAACAAAGTCGGACTAGAAGAATATTATATTCAATTAATGTCGAATAAGGAGGCTAAGTAGTATGGAAAAAACAAATAACTTAAAATTTGATACTCCTAGTTTCTGGAATAGACTAAAAGGAATGTTATCTGTAGACTTTTATAGATTATTCCACACACCTCTATATTATATCTTCCTAGCAATTGCTGCTATTATTCCTGCAATGATTATAGGAACAACAGGTATGGAAGGTTCTCAAACAGGTGCTCTTTTCACTAATACTTGGCAAGGAATTGCTGTTGAAAGCCCTTTATATGTTGTTCAAAATATTGGTCAATACGCTAATATGAATATGGTATTTATATTCGGTGGCATTATGGTATCCATTTTCATTGGACACGACTATAAGAGCGGATATGTAAAACAACTATTCACTACTCACGCTAAAAAACAAGACTATATGATGAGCAAATCAATCACTTGTGCTTTTGCTATGGCTTGTATGTGTTTGACATATTTGGTTGGAACAATACTTGCTGGAGCATTAGTTGGATTATCATTCTCTGTCAATTTTGGCTCACTTATTTGTGCCTTACTTGGCAAATTAATAATGAGTTTGGGTTGGGCAAGTTTATATGTATTTATTAATATAATTTTCAGAAAAAAATTCTGGATTTCAATAGTTCTATCATTCTTCTTCGGTACAGGTATATTAATTATTGGTGCAGCAGCAGTTGTTGGTAATTCAGCTCTACTTAATGTATTCTTATATGGCGCAACAGTATATGCTTGTCTATCAAGCAACTTCCTAAGTGTCCTAATATGCCTATTAACTTCAGTTGTATGGACTGTAATTTATAATGTTGTAGGCACTTATATTCTAAATAAAAGTGATGTATATTAGGAGTAACAGATATGAATGCAATAGAAATTAGAAACTTATGTAAAAACTTTGGCGAGAAACAAGCACTTGCAGGTCTAAATATGACTGTCCCAATGGGCTCTATTTACGGATTTATTGGAGAGAATGGTAGCGGAAAATCCACTACAGAAAAGATTATTTGCGGACTTATTCACACCACAAGTGGTAGCCTTAAACTATACGATAGAAACTACACTGACTCAGATGTTAGAGCCAATATGGGTGTTTTAATCGAAACACCAGGCTGTTTCCCTAACCTAACAGTATGGAACAACCTAATGATACAAGCAACAAATTTATCTATAGAGAACAAAGCAGATGCAGTACGAAAAGTTCTAACTTTGGTTAGAATGGAAGGCTCTGCTGGTAATAAATATAAGAACTGTTCCCTAGGTATGAAACAAAGAATTGGTATTGCTATGGCACTACTTGGTTCTCCAAAGTTACTAGTACTTGATGAACCCATCAATGGACTAGATGCAGATGGTATGAGAATAATGAGAGAAATACTAACTGACCTTGCAAGTTCAGGTGTAACAATCCTTATCTCTTCTCACATACTTGGTGAACTTGAGAAGATTGCTACACATTACGGAATTATTCGTGGTGGCAAAATGCTAGTAGAAATGACAGCAGAAGAACTAGAAAATAATTGCCCTACATTTGTTGCAATTCAGTGCAAAGATATAAAAATGGCAAAAGAAGTTTTATCTAAGAAATATTCAAGAGTTACTGAAGATGAACAAAGAGAATATTTACGAATTTATGACGCAACAGATGCTCAAGAAGTAGTTAAATACCTTTACGACAATAGTATCATTGTTAACGAATTAAAGACAGACAAAATCGGTCTTGAAGAATATTATATCAATCTAATGGAAAATAAGGAGGTAAAATAGCAATGTCAGTAAACTTCGAAAACAACACTTTCAAAAAAAGACTAAAAAGTATGCTTGGCGTAGACCTAAGAAGAATGTTCACCTCCTCACTTTTCTATATAATGCTAGGTTCTTCACTCGTTATGCCAATTCTAATTTTGGTGATGACAACTATGATGGATGGAACTGTTAGTATTAATCCACAAACAGGAGAAGAAACAATAATTGAAGGCTTCAAAAATGTTTGGCAAATTATTGGAAGCGTAAGCGGTGGCGAACAAACAATGGCTATGGATATTACCAGTATGTGCAATATAAATATGATGTTCTTTATCATATCAATATTTGTTTGTTTATTTGTTGGTGCCGATTTTAGCAGTGGTTATGCAAAAAACTTATTTACAGTTAGAGCTAAGAAAAATGATTATGTTATATCTAAATCAATAACTTGCTTTGTTGCAGGTGCGAGTATGATTTTGGCTTTCTTTATTGGCTCAATGATTGGTGGTGCTATATCTGGACTACCATTTGCATTAGAAGGAGCAAATGCTCTAAATGTTGTAATGTGTATGTTATCAAAAATATTATTGGTTGGAATTTTCTCATCAATTTATATCTTAGCTAGTGTATTTGCAAAACAAAGAATTTGGTTATCTTTACTAATGGCATTTGGTATTGGAATGCTTATGTTTATGATGATACCAATTATCACACCACTTAATAGTACAATTATCAATGTTATCCTATGCCTAGTAGGTTCAGTATTATTTAGCATTGGAATTGGTATTGGAAGCAAAGCAATTCTTAATAAAACAAGTTTAGTATAATAAAAAAGCGAAGCATTTTAAGTTTAATTTATGCTTCGCTTACTTTGCTAATTAAATAGTTTAATAGCAAAAATTATGTTATAATTATATTAGAGGTTATTATGGAAAACAAAGTTAATTGGAAGAAATTAGGTTACAACTTAATATATCCACATATAGCAGTAATTATTATATTACTTCCTATTGCCATAACCTGTCTTATTTTATCTTTGATATTTTTAAACTCAACTTCTATTCTTGCAATTTTATCATATATATTATCATTTTATGTTCTTCTAGCAGTATGCTTTAGAACACCTAAAATAATAAAATTCTTCAAGAAATTCAAAAATGAAAATAAATTTATGCAAAGATGGTTCTCTGATACTCATTTAAGAATTAATGTAACACTATATGGTTCTCTTATTTGGAACATTCTTTTCGCAGGATTTCAATTAATACTTGGTTTCTATCACAAATCATTTTGGTTTTACTCAATGTCTGCGTATTATGTAATGCTCGGAGTTATGAGATTTTTCTTACTGAAACACACAATAAAATTCAAAGCTAATGAAGAGCAAGAAATAGAAATCAAAAAATATGTTATATCTGGTTGGTTACTATTATTTATGAACTTAGCACTTGCTGTAATTGTTTTCTTCATTGTATATTGGGATAGAACCTTTGAACACAATATGATTGAAACAATTGCTCTAGCTGCCTACACATTCCTAACATTTACATTTGCAATAATTAATTTATTCAAGTATAGAAAATACAATAGTCCAGTATATTCTGCAGCCAAAAGTATATCTCTAATTGCAGGTTGCGTATCAATGTTAACTCTAGAAACCACAATGCTAACAACATTTGGAACTAACGAAGGCCCACTATTTAGACCACTGATGCTATCTTTAACAGGAGTTGCGGTAATTGGCTTTGCTATAACAATGGCAACAATTATGATTATTAAAGGACATAAACAATTGAATTTATACAAAAACACCTTAGAACAAATCTAAGGTGTTTTTCATTTAATAATCTTTATACTTTAAAAAAATTTAGAAATAGTACACTTATCTGTTGCATCAAAAGTTACCTTATTCCTAACCTCACCAATATCACAGTCTTTATTTTTACCGTGATAATCACTACCAGCAGATACTAGTAGGCTATATTTATTAGCAAGAGTTTCTAATTTTTCACACTCTTCTTCGGTGTATAGGTTATAATAACACTCAAGACCTTTCAGTCCTAAAGGTATTAATTTTTGAATAATTTCCTCGACCTTTTCAAAATCAATCCTCTTCTCACCAAGACCTCCAAGCGGATGAGCCCAAACACATATACCTTCTGCACCTACAATTGCAGGAATAACAATATTAGCATCAAGTCTAATCTCTTGAGCTGGTAATTTTAATTTATGAATTCCATTAAGTATTGCATCTTGTCTATTATCAAAGAAGCCATCTTTAACTAGATAATTAGCCATAATTGGCTTACCAACATACTTAAGTTTATTCATTTGCTCAAGAGAACTAGCAGTAAATTCTATACCAAGTTGCTCTTTCAATGCTTGTAGTCTTAATTCATACTTACTTCTTCTTTTTTGCCAACCCATTTCAATTGCTTTCAAAAAATCAGCATTATCTAATTGACAATTATATCCAAGTAGATGAATTTTTTCTCTACCTAGTATACTACTAAACTCAATTCCAGGAACAAATTTAATATTATGACTATCTAAGAGTTCTCTTGTTTGACTATTGCCAAGCAAAGATTCAACACCATCTATAGTATCGTGGTCAGTAATAGCGAAGGTCTTCACCCTCTTATCTATTATCTTATTTACAATAGCATCAATACCATCTGTTCCATCTGAGAACTTGGTGTGTATATGCAAATCTATCATAATATCTCCTATTTTTCTTTAGTACACAAGTTCAAGTATTATTTTGTTAAGAATTGGATACCCATCTTCAGTTAAGACTAAATTATCATTTTTAATCTCAATTACACCCATTTTTAAGAATGTATTAATTTCATTTCTTTTAGTTTCATACAAGTCGACCTTGTATTTTTCTCTAATTTCCTTTAGGTTAACCCCATACTTAGTTCGAAGCTCAAGCATTATAGTTTCCTCAAAAAGCTCTGTATTTGTTATTTGCTCTTCTGTCTTAATTGGCTTGTTGCCAGTAGATACAGCACTAATATAATCTTCTATTTGCTCAACATTTCCATATCTAACACCATCTAGATAACCATAAGCACCTGCACCGATACCAATATACTCGTGCATTTGCCAGGTATGGAGATTGTGTTGACACTCATATCCATCTTTAGCAAAATTGCTAACTTCATATCTATTGAAGCCATTATCTTTTAAAAATTTCTGAGCATATCTATACATTCCTAGAGTTTTCTCTTCTTTAGGAAGTTTAAGTTGTCCGCTTGTTACTAACTTATGCAAAGGTGTATCTTCTTCTAAAATTAACGAATACACACTAAGATGTGTAATTTTTAATTTCATAAGAAAACCTAGCATCTTCTTTACATCTGACTGTTTTTGTCTTGGAAGACCAATTAAGCAATCGGTATTAATATTAGCAATTCCAGAAGATACAACATCTTCGTAGGCTCTAACATAATCTTGCTTAGTATGAGGCCTACCAATTAGTTTAAGAAGATTAGAATTGATACTCTGAAGTCCAATGCTAACACGATTCACTCCAGCCTCTTTCCATTCGATGGTCTTATTTTTATCTATCGAATTAGGATTAGCCTCAATAGTAATTTCTGCATCTTCT
>JAZLDP010000030.1:0-1788 GCA_045614835.1 Clostridia bacterium
AATAATGTTACTGCAGTAGATAGAATTAAAGCAGTTATTACCGGTTTTATTCCATTAAGAAAAGCCTTGACTGGAGTGTAATTTAGTAGATTTTTAATAACAATGCTTACTAGAAGTATAATAACAAAAGCTGGTAGTATAACTCCAATAGTTGCAAGGGCAGCTCCTAGTATTCCGCCTTGACTAATTCCCACAAAGGTCGCCATATTGATAGCAATTGTACCACGCGTAGACTCAGAGATTGCAATAAAGTTAAGAATCTCTTCTTCGGTTAACCAACCATATCCAAGAACGCTTTCTTGAATAAGTGGTATCATAGCATATCCACCACCAAAAGAAACAGCACCAATCTTTAAGAAGGTTAGAAATAATTGTAAGTATATCATTTGCTTCCCTCCTTTGTTTTCTTCTGAGCGTGTGTTCTTATTAGACTAATAGATAGGGAAAGTGTTCCGCCAATTAAAATGTAGTATATAGTGGAGAACTTAATAGAACACAAACTAAATACAATAACCAAAATAGCAGTTATAGTGAATACAATATAGTTAAAAATATTCTTTTCTAGTTTCTTGAACATTTTTAAACCAGCACTAAGTATTAGGAATATAACACAAGCCTGAATGCCTTTAAATGCGGCTGCAATCAAAGGAACTTCTAGGAATTGTCTAAATACTAATGCTATTATGGTGATTATAATAAAAGATGGAAGAATTACGCCTAAAGTTGCTAGTAATGAGCCAAAGAACTTGCCTTGTTTGTAACCAAGATAAGTCGCCATATTGATAGCAATAGGTCCAGGGGAAGACTCTGCAATTGCAATTATGTTCATAAATTCATTGTGTTCAACCCATTTTCGCTTGGAAACGAATTCGTTCTCAATAAGTGGTATCATAGCATATCCACCACCGAAGGTGAATAATCCAATTTTAAACATTATCAGAAATAATTTTATATTGTTTTTCATACATAAACCTCAGATATTATATTAGCATAAGTATTCCAAAAGTCCAAAACTTTAGCCTCAAAATAAATAAAAAACGAACACTAATATAGTGCTCGTATCTTATTATTTTGAAGGCTCTTCTGAAGTTGCTACATAATTCGCTTTGTAAGCATCTGTCATTCTGCTTTCTAATTCTTTTGTATATTTGTCTTTTGCAATTTGCATTAGTTGCTCATAAGATATTGCTTTGCCTGTTGCATATGGAACAGTGTTGTGTGCATTAGAGGCTTTGTAGTTGTCAAACAAAATTATATTAGTATCAGATATTTCTGTTTGCTCTAGACACTCTAAAAATTGGCTCATTGACATAGGGTAACATATATCATCTTTTCTATCTGCGATAGTTGACTTCATTATCCATTGTCTATCTCTAAACCAATCAACAACGCTATCTTTATGTCTTTTGTATACAAATTCAAAATGTGCATCACTAAATTCGCCAGAAGTCATATCCCACTTACCATTACCTTGGTAGGTTGCAAGATATTTGCCAACAACATTAATAACTCGTATTTCATTAAATTTCTTTTTCATAATCCACCAATCCTATTTAATGATTAAATTATACCAAAGAACAAATCAAATTTCAATATCAAAAATAAAAAAGTTGAACCAGCATAGGTTCAACTTGTTATTTCTTGGCTGGGGTGAATGTTGTGTAAAACGATTCATTTTTATAGCTTTGGATAAATTGCTATAATTTGATAATTTTTTTATAGCTAAAACCACTATTTACTAATTTCATAAATTCACCATAATTATTAATTATCCAACAAAAACTATCG
>JAZLDP010000031.1:0-4617 GCA_045614835.1 Clostridia bacterium
AAGAAATTCAATATTTCTAGCCTAGATGATTTACCTGATTATAATCAATTGCTTGATAGAATTAAAGTTCTTCATAGTGATAACGATAATTCATTATTTGATTATAGAGAAATCCCAGAAGAAGATGCTGCTAAAGACATGTCTGAGGAAGAACAGGAAGAAATTATCAAGACTATCAAAGAAAGCAGAGAAGAGATTTTAGAGGATAGAACAAAACTAGATGATATACTAGATAAATTTGTTGAAGACCTACATAATATCCCTGAAATTGATTTGAATTTCCAAGACTAAAATTGAAAATATTGCTAAAAATAATAGTGCTATGAGTACTATTATTTTTTTGTCGTTATTCTTAATAAATATGAGTACAATGCTCATTATTGATTTGTCTACAATGCTTGATTTAAATTCTTGTAAGGTAGAGATATTAATTAAGGTTTTTAAAATAAGAATAATTAAGATTAAGGTTGATTTGTTAACTCAGACATATACTATTAATGGTGGTAAAAAAAGAAGATTAAAATTAATACTAAAAAAGGAAGAAAAATATCTATTATCACAAATAAAAAGTAATATTTTGAACAAATTATATTATGATAGTGTGTCACTTGACATAATATTGAATTTAATAAGTCCAAGCCTTACAGCAAATGTAATTGGAATATTATATATAATTTTTAATTTATCAAATTATTGGCTACTATCCAATAATGAGGATATGTATATTAGTTATTATTGTAAGCCAGATTTTGATGGGCTAAATAGCAAGATTAAATTCGATTTAAGGGTTTACTTTACAATATTTGATATGGTGTATGCTGTGATTTTGAGTTTTTATAGAAGGGGTAAATATGTCAAACAAAAATAATGATAATGGCGATAGTATTGATAAATTAATAGATAACACCTTTGCTAAGTTAAAAGATATAATAGATGCCAATACAATCATAGGTAAAACAATTAAATTAAGCGAAAAGGTTGCAATAATCCCGATTAGTAAGGTGAGTGTGGGTTTGGTTACGGGTGGAGGAGAAATGCCTGTTAAACGCAAAAATTTGTCCTCACTTGGTAGTACAACAGGGTTTACTTTAATACCTATAGGGTTTTTAACAATTAATGATACAGCTATCAATTATATACCTACAAGTGTTGGCGAAACATCAACTAATAAACTAATCGAAACTTTTGCTTTAATTTATGATAAGTTTTTAAAATATAATGGAGATGGTAATGAAAGCGAAAATTAAGTCATTTATACTAGTTCTAGCAGTTTTGGTATTGGGAATTAGTTTTAGTTCAAAAATGTCAGTAATGGCACAAATTGCAGAAATGCTATCGCCTTACGAGGCTATGGTTGCAATTGAAGGAAATTCAGGTTGTGTTTTATATAGTTATAACGAGCACAAAAGACTTGCTATGGCTAGTACTACTAAGATTGCGACTGCTATTGTAGCAATAGAGAATTGTACTGATTTAGATGCTAAATTTTGCGTTTCG
Source organism: Clostridia bacterium (assembly GCA_045614835.1). Taxonomy (GTDB): domain Bacteria; phylum Bacillota; class Clostridia; order Christensenellales; family UBA1242; genus UBA11490. Next base: position 1,498 of record JAZLDP010000031.1, read on the forward strand.
GATAGAGCTATTGGTATTGAGGGCACTAGTATATATCTAAAGAAAGGCGAGTGTTTGTCAATGCGAGAATTGTTATATGGTTTAATTCTTGCAAGTGGTAATGATTGTGCGGTGGCAATTGCGGAATATTTTGATAGCGAAGAGAATTTTGTAGAAATGATGAACAATTTTGTTGCAGAATTAGGGTTATCAAACACTCACTTTGATAATCCTCACGGGTTAGATAGCGAAACACATTATACATCTGCTTATGATTTGGCAACTATTACCGCATATGCTCTCAAAAATCCTACATTCAGAGAAATTGTATCGACTAAGAAAATGATAATTGAGCCAACAGATATTTATCAAGCTAGATATCTAAAACACAAGAATAAATTGCTATTTACTGATGAGAATTGTATTGGTGTCAAAACTGGATTTACAGATAATGCTGGTAGATGTCTAGTTAATGCCCACGAAGAAAATGGTATGCAAATTATATCAGTCGTATTAAATTGTCAAACTATGTTCGAAGAGTGTGATGTAATTAATAAATTAGTGTTAGAAAATTACACAATGAAGGAATTTGTAAAGCCATATAATTTTGTTAGTAAAGTAGACCTACAGTCTAGCAATAAGTCAGAAATTGGTGTTATTACGATTGAGGGGTATACAAGACCAATCAAAAAGTCTGAAGAAGATAAATATTCGGTAGTTTATGATATTCCTAAGACCTTAAAAGCGCCAATTGAACTTAATCAAGTTGTTGGTAATGTGAAAGTATTATTTGAAGATGAAGTAATATTTACTAGCGATTTGATTACAATTGAGAGTGCAGATAATAACGATTTAAAATATCTTATGGATAATATTATTGCTGAGTGGTTTTAATAGTTAAGAGTTAGAATTGTAATACAATTCTAACTTTTTTTAGTGTATAAATATATTTGCTTTAAATAAGTAAATTTAGTAAAATATTTATAGGTGATTTATGAGAATTAATAAATATTTAGCCACCTGTGGATTAGGAAGCAGACGAGGCGTTGAAGAATTAATTACTAAAGGTGATATATCTGTTAATGGCAAAGTTGTTACTGATTTGTCTTATGATGTATCCTCTAATGATTTAGTTAAATATAAGGGAAAAATAGTTAGTCTTGTAGAAGATAAAGTGTACATTATGCTTAATAAGCCTAAATGTTATATTACTTCTACCAAAGATGAACAAGGCAGGAAGGTTGTATTAGATTTGCTTAAAGGTTGCAAATATAAAGTTTTTCCAGTAGGAAGGCTAGATTATAATACACAAGGCTTACTTCTTTTGACTAATGATGGAGATTGGGCGAATAATATAATTCACCCATCAAAACATATCTCAAAAACTTATGTTGTTACAACTAAATATATGTTGACCAATAAACAACTTAACCAAATAAGAAATGGTATAGTAATAGATGGCAAAAGAACTCTACCAGCGAAATTAGAACTTGTAGATAAAGATGATAATTTGTTCTATTATCATATAACAATATATGAGGGAAGAAATCGAGAGATTAGAAAAATGTTTGAGTTCTTAGGTCTTAAGATATATTCTTTACAAAGAATTCAAATCGGTCTTCTTGAATTGGGCTTACTAGAAGAGGGTAAATATAGATATTTAGATAAAAAAGAAATTAAATTAGTTTTTGAAGAGGTGTAGTATGTTAAATGTTGCAGTAGATGGATATTCTTCCACTGGTAAAGGTGTGGTTTGTACAAGACTTGCTAAAGAGTTGGGGGCAATTCACTTTGATACAGGCGCTATTTATAGAGTTATAGGTCTATATGTTAGAGATAATGGTATTGACCCTAGAGATGAAGAAGCAGTTATTAAAGCTCTTCCTAATATCAAAGTAGATGTTAGGCATTCTGAAGGTAATCAAATTACTATTCTTAATGGCGAAGATGTTTCTCTTAAGATTAGAGAAAACGAAATTAGTGATATTTGTTCAATAACAAGCCCATATCCTGCTTGTAGGGATTTTGTATTGAGTATTCAAAGAGATATTGCTTCTAAATACGATATTGTTATGGAAGGTAGAGATATTACTTCTCATGTGCTTCCTAATGCCGATTTTAAATTCTTTTTAGATGCTAGTATTGATGTTAGAACCGAAAGAAGATACAAAGAACTAATTGAAAAGGGTGAAAGTGTAACTTTTGAAGAAGTGAAAGCAGACCTTATTGAAAGAGATAGAAGAGACAGTTTTAGAGATTTATCTCCATTAATTCTTACAGAAGGAACAATACATATTGATAATTCTGATATGACAATTGAAGAAGAGGTAGACTTGATGCTTAGAACTATCAGAGGAGAAAATTAATGATATTTTGGATTTCGTGGTTATTACTTGCACCTTTGGTTTTTATTATTTTGCCAACTAGAATAATTGGTAAGAAATATGTCAAGAGTGTTAAGAAAAATTCAGCGATTACTAGTTGTAATCATCAGAGTTTGGGAGACCCAATTATTCTTAAGGCAAGAGTTAATACAGGATATAAATTAATGGCTAAAGATAGCCTGTTTAAGAAAAAACTTGCTGGATGGTATTTAACTAAACTTGGCGCATATCCTGTTAAACGAGGCGAGAACGATATTGGTGTTGTAAGAAAGACTTTGGGTTATCTAAAGGATAATAAACACTTAGTAATATTCCCAGAGGGCACAAGAAGTAAAACTGAAGAGATGTGTGAACTTAAAAATGGTCTAGTAATGTTTGCTCTCAAGAGTGACTGTTATGTAATTCCAGCAATTTTTAGAAAGAAACCAAGACCATTTGTATTTAATACTCTACTTATAGGTAAACCTTTTAAATTTTCTGAGATGGAAGAGTTTAAAGACAAGAAAGTAGATAAAGAACTTATGGCTAAAGCAAGTGAAATTTTATCTGAGAAAATGAAATATTTAAAAGAAGTGAATATAAAAGAGTATAAGAAACTAGTAAAAGAAGATTTAAAAAGATAAATTCATTAAAATTAAATAATTGTTTAAATGTGGATTTTAATAAAAAAAGAACCAGTAAGCCTGGTTCTTTTTTTTGTGGATGTAGTGAATAAGATGCGTCTATATGGTGGAACCATATATCTCGTTGGTAACAA
>JAZLDP010000032.1:0-4555 GCA_045614835.1 Clostridia bacterium
ATCAAACAAGACTAATCCCTTACCCTAACAAAAATTAACAGCTATGCAAAGTTATATTTTCTTTCAATATAACTTTGTTTTTACCAAAATTTAACCTATACAAAAAAAACAAAAAAAAAGACACTCCAAAAATCGATACAAAAATCAACCCAAAGTGTCTTTTTATTAATCCTTAGAATTTATCTTATCAGCAAGTTGTTTATTAATAGTTTTTAATTGTTTTCTAATACCACACAAATACCCCACACCAAACACAATCTGCACAGCAAAGTATCTAATAATTCTATATGCAATCATACCATATAATACATACCCACTTATAAAGATTGTTCTAAATAACATTAAGAATAATAGTTCATACACCAAAGTTCCCTTAGGTGTTGGTATAAAGCCAACAACAATATCTAAAACCACACAATTAAACAATATAGAAATTAGAATTTCCCAACTAGTCAAATTCAAAGCACCAACAACAAAAAATAGCATTAAATGTGTAACAAACTTTATTACTACACCACACAAAATCTGACTAAACATATACATTTTATTATTTTTAAAAACAGTACCATATTGCATTAATTTTACAACTAAAGTATTGTATAGTTTTTCATAATCTTTTACCAGTTTAATTCTATACAAGAACTTACACAAACCACCAATTATTAATAAATATTTAGCTTTGAATTTATCAAAATATAGAATTACTAGCACATTCAATAAGTTTAGAACAAAACCTAATATAGCCACAATATACAAAAATACATTTGTACTTTCAAACACAAAAATTGTTCCTAGAAGGATAACCACAAAAGAATATAACACATCCGATAACCTACTAGCAACACCTGAAGTATTTACCATTTCTCTTGCGGTATTTTCGTTTATCTTTGAAGACTTCAACTTCTCCATATACAAACTATCTGTAGCTTCAGCACTGATTGTTAATGTTCTATAATACTCTCTAATAACATTACCCACAAATACACTACCAAACTTCCTGCCCTTTGACTTAGTATACAAATACACATAATCAGGAACGAGCTTTAATATTGCAATAAATATCATTGATATTAACAATAAATACAGATATTTATAATCTAAACTACTAAGAACACCTGTTGCAACGCCATTACCATTACTTTCAACTAACCAAGCAACCAAAATAGACACTAGATTTATTAAAATAATCGCTAAATAAAACCAATTATTCTTCGAACTAATCAATGCTGCAGTCTTATTTAAGCGATTTAAATTAGCAATTTGTATTCTGTCTGAAGTATTCTTTTTTTGTACTTTTTCTGCCATAATTACCTTTCTTCTATTTAAACGAAATTATCTTAATATAAATAAGTTTATATAAAATTTACTTAAATATTTTACTATAATGAAGAGACTTTTTCAATCCTTTTTTAGATTAATTAACATAAATTCATCATATATTGCTTTTATTTTTCATATATATACAAAAAACAAAGAGGCAATTATGGAAAAAAATAACACAACAGAAAAGACTAAAATTAATGAAAACCTAACACTTATTAACAGAAAAACACTTAAATTCGAAGGTCTAGTAGAAGTTAATTCATCAAGCGAAACGCTACTTGCTATGAAATTAAAAGACACAACACTTACCATCACTGGTCAAAATCTACACATTACACGACTAGATGTAACACTTGGAATACTAGAAGCAGAAGGTCTAGTCGATAGTATAAAATATGGAAAACAAGCCAATATTTTCAAAAGGATTTTTAAATGAAAATCTCATATGTCTTACAACTCAAAGACTTTCTTATAATGTTCGCAATAGGCGGTCTAATAGGAATATTATATGGGATTATTAATATTCCTACTCATATAAAAAGGAATTTAGTATTACAAATTTTTAACGATTTACTTATTAGTATAATAGCTTGTATTACCCTCCTTATCTCCATTAATCTTATTAATTTCGGTCAATTCCGTGTTTTTCTGTTAGTAGGATACGCCTTAGGTATTCTAATAGAACGAATAACATTAGGGAAAATATTTGCCAAAGGCTACAAAATTGTGTATACTAACATAGTTAAATTGTTAAAAAAATTCGCTAATTCTAGATTAGGAAAGGTATTGTTGAAATAATGGAAAAGAAAATCAAAGCAGTCAAATTTACCACAGTTATTATATGCGCTATGCTTTTTATATGCGCAATTGTTCTTGCGTTCCAATTTGTAAAAATCGCTAATTTAAAGCAAAAATCCAACAACCTTGAAACATACAGAGCTGAACTTGTAGAACAAATCAATACCTATGATGCAACTAATACTTATTACAACAATAATCGTACAGAATATCTAGAAAGTTACGCCAGAGAAGTTCTTGGTTGGGGTTTAGATAGCGACACTTGGTACACTAGTAATAATTAGTACACCACTATTAATTTAACAACAAAATCATAGATAAATTTCAATGGTGCTTACAATAATAAATACTTGAATTACGACCAAATATTACAATAATCGCAACAAATTAAGTATTTTTTCTAAAAAACCATTGACAATGTAAATTTAACTATGGTATAATTACTTCGTTGTCAACATAAGATAACATATATATCGCGGGAAGGAGCAGTCAGGTCGCTCGTCGGGCTCATAACCCGAAGGTCGTGTGGTTCGAATCCCACTCCCGCTACCATTATTTAAGAGAAGTTAAACTTCTCTTTTTTTGTTTGTTTATCATAAAATACGATTAATTTTCACCACTATAAAAGTTAAAATATTAAATAAAATTTTTATTGAAAATATTTCACATATTTATAAAAAACTCTTGACAACACCCTTCTTCTATAGTAATATATTGAAGTAATCTTTGGCGGCGTAGCTTAGTTGGCTATAGCATTCGGTTCATACCCGAAAGGTCGTAGGTTCGAGTCCCACCGCCGCTACCATTAGAGATTTTCAATTCCCCTTTTTTGAATTTCTCTTAAACATAAAAAATTATGTTATACCACTTGAGCAATCAAGTGGTATTTTTTGTTTTTACACCACCCAAGCACCCTATTAACACCTAAAAACAAACTATTGCAGAAATCAATATTTTACTCAAACACCCTATATTTAAACAATCTTCTCAAAAATACATATATACAAAAAAAATCACCGATAGACTGTCGGTGATTTTTAACAAATTATATATCTTGGCTAAATTAATTGATTTAAAAACAAAAAAAACTCCCTAAAGGGAGTTATATTGGTAGTCCCAAGGGGAATCGAACCCCTGTTACCGCCGTGAAAGGGCGATGTCTTAACCGCTTGACCATGGGACCAAACTTTCGATTGTAACAGGTATATTATAATCTAATTTAGGGTGCTTGTCAACAGTTTTTAACAAAATATTTAATAAATTTACACTTGCTAAAACTTGAATAATTTTAACTTCCGCCATCTAAAAATTCGTTAAATTTTAGTAATTATATTTAAACCTATTCAACACTACTATGCTTTATTGAAAATTATTGCTATTTTAACCGATTTTTATTACTTCAAATTAAAACAATTCCGTATATCTTTTTCTATTATATATAAAATATATTTATAACTACTTAAAATATATACATATTTTCATTTGGATTATTTGGTTCTTTGTGTTAAAATTATTTTGTGGAAATTTGTATTAATATATATTAATTTATATATAAATATATTTTTATGAGGAAACACCTCACCACATTTTAAAATTTTAGAAACAATGGAATTGTTTGTATGATGGAGAAGAAAATGGAACTTAAAATGAAAAATTGGAATAGAATTTTAAACAACTTTATTGCAGGAATTGCTATTGTAATTGTTGCAATGATGATTGGACTAGGCTTTATATCACCTAAGTCTTACGCTATAGCATTAACTAAAGCAGATATCGAAAATTATGATATCTACTTTGTTTCTGCCCTAACCAGTAGTCGTACCGCAACTGGTATTAATCGAGTACAATTAACTGGTATGGATAGCGACAATAATTTGTACGACTTCTATTCTTACCAATATAATTACAATGATTTCTCGCAAACCAAACTATATTATGGAAAAACAGGAACCATAATTGACAATGCCGAAAATGGTAACGTATCGATTTCATCTCAAGATGGCGAAACTTATAATTCAGAGACAGTTTATGCTGAAGTTGGTTCTGACCTTTCAAATAAGATTCAAGACGGATTTATTCCATATGAAGTTAATTATTTCGAGAATATAGATGGTCAAAAAGAAGAAATTTTCTACAATGAAATTGATGATGGCGATTATGTTTTGATTAACAATTATACTAATCACACCACTAATTCTAATTTCAATGTTGAGAACTTTTACCTATCTTTTGGTACTGCATATATTAACGATTTAAAATCAACTCCATTATATGATTTAACTGTCGAAGCTAAACTTTATTCTGAAGGACAAACACACTTCTTATCTATTAATGAAGCCCAAAGAACTCAATTAGAGACTAAACAATATGTTGAGTATTGGAACCAATATTTTGACCTAAGAACTCTTGAAGCATACCAAAAGAACCAACCAAA
>JAZLDP010000033.1:0-10182 GCA_045614835.1 Clostridia bacterium
TTAACGAGATTTTTTTGAATAGATTTAAGTTAACTTGAGTATAGTCTTGAACCTCATCAATAATTGCTAGTGAATATAGGTAATCGTTAGGAAGTGTTGTTAGCAATTCGTTTGATGCTGAGTTGTTATCCATTAGGTTTAGTTTTTCACAATGTTTCTTATAATCAACTGCAATCTGATAGATACTTTCGCACATATCTTTAGGAATGCTATTTTCTCTTTTTGAGATATACTCTTCAAGTGTAAGCATATTTGATTTGGTTTCAATATTGTAGAAGCCTAAAATCATACCATATATTTCTTTGAATATAACTTCTTTTGAATAGGTCGATAGTTTATTGAAGCATTTTTGAATTTGGTGATTGGTTAAGTTCTTGCTATAAGTATTTAAGAAATACTCTTCTCCTACAAATTCTAACTTTTGTTCAGTGTATTGGTTATATAAGTCTTCGAGCATTAGATAATCAACTTTATTTGTTAAGTAGTCGATAATTTTCTCGACTTTCTTGAAAATGTTGTTATCATCTTCGTTGAAGAAATATATTCCTAATCTATTCTCTAATGCCTTTTTGTGATTGCTATCTAGGAATTTGATTTTGTTATTACGATAATTGTCTAAAATCTTCTCTAAATCTTTTTTGTATAGTTCTACTTTTAGTTTAGTGTCGATTAGTAGTCCGTGACTATAGGTTGTGTAAAGAGTTTTTCCACTATAGTTTTTGGAAGCTGTGAAGATAATCTTATCAATACAAATATTAGTTTTCCCAGAACCAGCAACACCTTGAACAAGAATATTTTTGTCAATAGTTTCTACAATTTCTTTTTGTTCGGGGCTTAGCCTAGGAAGGTTAATTCCTGATACATTGGAAATAAGGTATAGTTTATTAAAGTCATAGTCGGAAGTCTTGGATATTTCTTTTTTGATTATAAGTTTTAAAACAGGGTTCGCTCTAACATATTCATCAATTCTAAGAGTTTGATTATCGCTAGAACTTGGTTGGTAGTCAAAGAAAATTATATCGTGTTTGTTAAGAGTGTTGGATACTTGATAACCTAGCTTAAATAGAAATGTGTATTTTTTGTCGGCAGTTTGGATAAAGAATGCATTGTTTAGGTCTTTATATTCTTTTTCACCAAAGATAATGTCGTTTAGGTTATCTAGTATTGTTTCGCAAAGGGTAGTTAGGAGAATATCTATATTAGAACAAGATTTGGTTTTTTCTATAAACTTTTCAGTCTTGTAGAATAAACTTTTGCTAGATAATATTGTAGTGTCTGCGTTAGTTAGTAATTGCAAAATACTGTTTTTCATAATTCTCCTTTTTTATATTTTATAGTTGTTTGCCTTTTAAGAAATTATCAAAAGTTAAGTTGTTGGAATTTTTGGACATAATAGTTTTGGTATTGTAATTATATAACTTAACTTCATCTTTTAGGTTAAGGCTCTTATATTGTTTTGTTCGTTGGTTTGTGATACATTCGTTATGCTTCTGGTCATAAAAAGCGATTACTTTTTCTTTTAGTTGTTCAAGTGCTTGAACTCTATTTTGGAACTGGCTTCTTTCACTTTGGCAAATTGTACTAATGCCAGATTTCAAATGGGTTACTTTGATAGCGCTATCAGTTGTATTGATATGTTGTCCACCAGCACCGCTAGAGCGACAAGTTTGAACCTTTATATCTTTTTCTTCAAAAGAAATTTCTTCTTCAGTAGGGTGGTCAAGAACATATACAAGACAGTGAGAGGTTTCTCCCTCTATCACTGCTTTGTGAACACCCTTTTCAGAGTTGAAAAATTCTTTTGCAGAGTGTCCTGTTATTTTTAGTTCAGTTGTATTTTTGTTCTCGCTCATAGTAACTTGTAAATTATGAACTTTACAGAACTCTTGGTATCCGCAAAGGATTAACTTTTGTAATGTTTCTGAAGTGTTGTCGTTGTTGTGTTGCACAAGAACTAGTATGTTACTATTTTCAGCGTTTTGCTCTTTCAATAAGTTAGATAGTTCAAGACTTAAGGAGGAGATTTGTTCGGTTAAATTATCTAGTTCTTTTTGAATTAGTGTTTGTTCCTCTTTGGAACTAGTTAATAGAATATTTTCGAACTCGGATTTGTCTTTAACTGTTTTTTGATACAACTCAAATTTGCTTACGATTAGGGAAACTTTTGCTCTATCTTTTTCTAATTTTTGACATAGTTTGCTATCCAATACCACTTCTTCGAAGTTGAGCATTTCACAGATTTTTTGATAATCATTATAGATAGTATTAAGTTGTGCTAATTGAGTATCTAGCAGTTCCATAAAATCTCCTTAAAATCAATACAATAATACCACAAATTCGTGACAATGCAAAGGGTTTTGTAAATTACCAATATTATATTGTGCCAAATTGCCATAACTTTTGGTATTAATTTGCCAAAATTATAGCTTTTTAGTAAAATATAATTAGCGAAATTTATAAAGAGTGTTATATGAAATTTGAAAAGTGGTTAAATAAAAATTGTCAAAGTTTGAAAGGGAAAAAGGTTGTCCTTACAGGAGCAACCGGAGGGCTTGGTAGAGAGATTTGTGATTATCTAGCAAGACTTGAAGCAGACATTATTCTTGCCTGTAGAAATAAGACTTTGGCTGATGGCTTAGCAGAAGAATTGAGAGGTAAATATCCGAGCATTAAAGTTGATTTTGTTGCACTAGATTTAAGTAGTTTAGATAGTGTAAGAGCGTGTGTTAAAGAACTGAAAAAATATAAAGGGATAGATATTCTTATTAATAATGCAGGGGTATATAATGTTCCGTTAAAGACCTTGGATAGTGGCTATAACAATGTATATCAAATCAACTTTGTTTACACTTATTATTTGACCAAACAATTACTACCAGAACTTGAGAAAAAAGATAATTCTATCTGTATTACTCTTGGTAGTGTTGCACATAATTATTCTAAGATAGATGCTGAAGATATTGACTTCAGTACAAGACATAAAAGTAGCAAGATTTATGGTAACTCAAAAAGATTTCTTATGTTTTCATTATATGAATTATTGAAAGGTAGCAAAGTAGGGCTTTCAATTGTGCACCCAGGTGTTACTCTTACAAATATGACTAATCATTATCCAAAGGCTATTAATTGGCTAGTGAAAATTGGTATTAAACTGGTATTTCCATCTCCTAAGAATGCAACTCGCAGTATAATATGGGGAACTAATCAAACAACAGGTTATCACGAGTGGATAGGGCCTAGTATATTGAGAGTTTGGGGCAGACCAAAACTAGCAAAACTTTCAACTTGTAGTGAGGAAGAAAGTCGACAAATCTTCGATATTGCCGAACTTATATATTCTGAAATAGATAATAAAAAGTAAAACAAAAACACCTACTTATAGGTGTTTTATTTTTTAATATTTAAATATGTCAGAATGGGCTATAGATGGGTCGTTTAGATATTTTAGGTCCCACGCTCTTTTTCGTGCTTCTACATATATTATGTAAACAATAAATAAAGGACCTCCGAAGAAAAACAATAATAAAAGTATGCCAAATCTTAATCTTGGACGAGGCTTCTTTGGTCTTACTGAATTATATATTTTAGCATAAGTTTCTTGGGTTGTATCTGGCTTTGGTTCAGGTCTTTTCTCTGCAGCAAAACGGCTATTGCAATAAGGACATTTGCCAGAAGTTTGTGCGTCATCTGTAGTTATATCCGCTCCACAATTTGGACATTTTAGATTGTTCATTTCTTGCTCCAATTTTGTCTAATTTTTAATTTTATAGTAGTATTTTAGCATAAATTTTATATTTTTGCACTAAAATTTTATTGTTATTTCTAAATTTTTGGGTTGTAGTTAAATTATTATATGGTTTTTGGAGATGTTGTTATGCTTTATGAATTTAAGGGAATTTTAGAATATTATGTTGTTAGAACTATCAGAATAGATGCTTATTTGTTTTGCTAAATTATCTCACAATGCTAAAATAAAAGTATGGAAAACAAAGATAACAAAACAATAATATTTTTTAGACATAATTTTGCTTTTGCGTTCGCTATTATATTGACATTTATTGCAATACTGCCAACAATATTTGTGTTGACTAGACAAAAGCACGACAAGGATTATTTGCTTGAAAATGGTATAGAGGTTGTTGCAGAGATAACTTCTTATGATAGCTACATTAATTCAGGAATGGAGTTTATTAGAATTCATTATACTTATCTTGATGAAGAAGGCAATTCACATAAGGGAACTGCTACAGACTATATGTATCTTGATGTCAAAAAATATCTTGATGAGAATAAAATTCCAATTAAGTATGACCCCGAAACCTTTCAGTCTATTGAGACTTTTTATGCGGAAATAGATTTGTCCTTGATTGTGTTTTGGATAATGGCTATTGCTTTGTGGAGCGCAACAATTTTGCTTTATATTTTCGGTATCAAAAAGGGGTGCAGAAACTTCAAAGAAAATGAGGTTTTTGAGAAGGGCTCTGAGTATATGGCTAAAGTTATCAGTATGGTGCATTGTGGGGATTTTGGTGATACTCAACGATACAAACTAAAATATACTTGGGTTGATGAAAACGAGGTTGAATATATAGGTTATGATACCGTTACATATCCTACAGAAGAAAGCGAAACTTTGGAAAGAAATAGAACAGTTCCAATTAAGGCTTTGGGTAAATATGGGTTTGTTAGACTAGGTTTAAATTTAAAGTCTGTTAAACCGTATAAAAAAGAACATAAATGTAGGTATTGTAGTACAAAGTTTACCGGTGAACAATGTCCTACTTGCGGTTCATTTATTGAACATAAAAAGTAATCCAAACTCTCCTAATGTTAGGAGAGTTTTTGTGTTTTGGGGTATAAAATATCCATTATTTAAGACAAAAATTTGTGTGTAAATTTGTTGGTTTTTATTTGTCAAAATTTGACTATAATGATAGACTACTAATGTAATAATTTAATTAATTGAGGAAAATACTTATGATAAGAACATTTTTTAAACATAATTTTCTAGCAATTTTTGCTATTTTCTTTGCAATTCCAGTAATTGCTTTGGGTGCTTTGGCTTTTGGTAATTCTGTTAATTACAAGGATATTCTTAATAATGGTATAGAAACTCAAGCAGAAGTGTTGGAGCATACTTATAGAAGTAGTTTGGAAGTCAATGGTGTACCATATTATAGAATAGATTTTGAGTTCGTTGATGAAAATGGTCATAGCCATATAGGTACAACTTCGGAGACTTTTACCTATTACGAAATTACACAATTATGTGAAAGGGGAGTAATTACTATCAAGTACGACCCAAAAACATTTGATGCTATTGAGGCTTCTTATAACTCATCAGAAGATACTGGTAAAAATACAATGTTAATCTTCTTCTTTGTGTTTGGTGGTGTTGATGTACTTCTTTGGGTTGCTGTGGTTAAAACAGGTATTAACAATATTAAAAATGCCAAGATTGCTAAAACAGGTAAGGATTATACTGCAACAGTTACTCATATTAATTCAAATGTAACTGTAAATCATGTGCCGAAGTTCAAGGTTCACTATACTTGGGTTGGCGAAAATGGAGTAACTATGTCTGGTTCTTCTAGTTCTATTTATAGTAGATACGAGGCGGAAGCTCTAGAAAGGGCAGGAAATATTCAAATCAAAGCAGAGGGAAAGCGTAGTGTTATTATGACTACTCCGGATATGTGTCAACATAACCATTATGACAATATTTCAAACTCAGAAGCAAATGTTCAAAGACAAGAGCAATTAAAATGTGATTATTGTGGACATAATATCTCGCCTAAAGATGAGTATTGTGCTAACTGTGGTGCTAGAGTAAACTTTTATTAAAAAACAACCTCTCCATACCAGGAGAGGTTTTTATTTTCTTGACTAGTTTTTGTATAATGGGTATTATGATAAAAAGTAAATGAGAGAGAGGTGGTGTTTATGCAGAAGTCTTCTTGGTACAAAATTTTACTTCGAGTTGTTGCGATTATCCTAGCAGTAATTTTAGTTGTAGTAGGAGGATATGTAATATACATTTCTGCTCAGTACTATCGTATTGAAGATAATGAAAGTATAGAGATATATAATAATCAAACTACTAAAGTGGTGATGGGTGGCGAATATTCGGTATCTACCTACAATATAGGGTTTGGAGCATATACTCACGATTTTTCCTTTTTTATGGATAGTGGTATAACCAAAGATGGTAAGAAGATTAAAGGTAAAGATAGTGTTGCTCAAAATAAAGAAACAGTAATAAAAAATACTACTGGTGCAGTTGATACTATTACTGCAAAAGATGTGGACTTTGCTTTCTTTCAAGAGGTGGATATCAAGGCTACTAGAAGCAAAAAATACAATCAATTTGAACACCTACAGACAGAGTTTGATGGTTATGCAAGTTCTCTTGCTATGAACTTTCATTCTGCTTTTCTTTTCTATCCTTTGTTCAAACCTCACGGAAAAACTGATGCGGGTATTGTAACGCTAAGTAAATATGAAATTGATTCTTCTACTAGAAGAAGTTTGCCAATAGATGAGAGTTTTCCAACTAAGTTTTTTGACTTGGATAGGTGCATTCAAGTATCTAGACTTCCTATTGCAGATAGCGACAAAGAACTAATAATGATTAATGTCCATCTTAGTGCTTATGATGAGGGTGGCGTTATCCGCAAACAACAATTAGATTTCCTTAATGGTATTTTGGCTGAAGAATATAGCAAGGGCAATTATGTTGTTGCTGGAGGGGATTTTAACCACGATATTGCTAATAGTTCGGAATTGTGGGAGAGTAATTTTCAAATACCAGAATGGGTGTATACTCTTAATAATGACAATTTAACCGAGGGATATAGATTTGTGGCATCTAATAATGCACCTACTTGCAGAGCAACAGATATGAAATATATCAAAGGCGAGACTTATACTGTAGTAATTGATGGTTTTATTTGCTCTAGCAATATAGAAACCATATCTATAGAAAACATAGATACTGACTTTATGTATTCAGACCACAATCCAGCACTTTTGAAATTTAAGTTAAAAATATAATAAAATAAACACCTAAGATGCACAGGTGTTTATTTTATTGTTAAGACAAAATAATCTTTAAAATTTCGGAATAATTTAAAGTTGATATTTCATACAGTTCTTTGTCGTTAACTAAGTGCTCATTAATATTAATTTTTAAGTCTCCAATTTCAATGTTAGAGTATTTATTCAAGCAGTTTTCTTTAATTGTTTTTATGTTTTTAATGGTGTCTTGTAACCAACCAGATTTATTCTTTAGTAACCAGATACCATTGTCTATTGCAACTAATATTAAGTGAGAGAGTTTGTTTTCTAACTGATATATTTCATTATCGGTTAAATAAAAACTACCACTTTTAATATTTTTTACCTCAAGTCCAATATTGTTTGAAAATATCATATCAAAAGGATATTTAGTACTATTGGAAACATCTTGAAATTCGACATTCTCTTTAAAACCTCTATACTTAAGGAAACTAATAAAGTATTTTTCGGCACTTCTTCCGCTGACTATTTTGTTTCGTGATATTTTAGAAGTTCCATAGTTTTTATGTTTATTTTGGGTCTCTTTGATTGCATGTAGTGGGATTGTGTTTTTGAGCATAGATGGGTTAAATTCAACAGCTATTTGTTTGTCAGATAATTCTTTGATAATTAGTTGTTCGTTTTTTATTTCGTTAATTTCTTCTAAATTGATTTCTGTATCAGTATATAATTCTTCTAAATAGTCTTTAATAGTATTCACGAAAGGTTGTTGTTCCGGTTTGTCAGCATACCATCTTTGGTCTTGACCATACAAATTAATAGAGTTGTGAACTTTTGGTATTTCAAAAGTTCTTCGTTCTATCGGCAATAATATTCCATCTTCACTGTTGCAGGAAAGGTTATAAATATTACCATAAGAGTTAGTCTGATAATTTTCATATATTTTAGCATTTTTATAAACCCCAATTATTTTAGATATTCCTTGTGGTGGGTTGGAGAAGAAAACGATGGTTGTATTGTCAATATATTTATTTCCGTCCTCTTCTTTAATTTGGCAATTATATGTATTTGCTATTCTTTCGATATTGATTTTATTATTGTTATTGCATTGTAAAAATCCATAATACATACCATCAACTTCTCGGAAATTATATTTTTCATAAGCATCATTATGTTCTCTAACATAGGATGCTCCTTTATTTGAAAATTCTTCCAAGCCATTGTAATATTTCATCCAAGTAACATTTGCAAATAATATTGGTGTTGTTTTACTTTGCGATAAATCTAATGATTGAATAAACTTGTAAAAGTAAGGAAGTGCTGCATTAATAAAGCCTTTTTCTAAATAAGACGACTGTTTTCTTTGTTGTAAGAAAACTAGTAGCTTATTATATTCTATCGTGTTTTGACTAAGAAGTTGAGTTTCCATATCTTGAATTTGTTTTATGATTTTAAGGGACACATTGTCTATATTTAAAAAATCACAAAGATATTTGATTGCTTTTTTATAAGAAGTTGCCTTGCCAGAAGATATGCCCGGGGTTTGGCAAAAATACTCAAATTTATTTAGGATTGTATCTAAATCAATACATAAAGTGTGGCAGTTGTTAGAAGAATTTTTTTCTAATAGTTCAATAATTTGCTGTAAGTGATGTTTTGAAATTAATGTTGTGCCTTGTGCTAGAATTGTGCTAAAGGTCTCTTGCATTTCGCTGTTTGTAATATGTTGTTTTAATACATGAATGCTGCCATTGGAGAATTGATAGTAACCAGTAAAGCCTTTTGTGTCAGGCTTTAGTAATTTGTGGTCGTTTTTAAATATAGCGTATCCGACAATTTTACCATCATATTGGAATAAAATTAGGCTTCCAGTAGGGGTAATCATATTATGTCTTTTATAATAAAATTTATTATTTCTCGCTGGTAATTGTATTTCTAAGAAGTCAACAACTAAGTTGATGCTGTTAAATTCCTCTTTGCTAAGAGGCAATACTCTAATTTCTTCAATTTTGCTAATTGTTTCATCTGTAAAAATTTTCATAATCTTTACTCCTTGTTGTTGTAATTTTAGCATAAGTTAACAAGATTGTAAATTTTAAAACTAATATTTAATTGCTATTTGGGGTCGTTAATTATATAATTAAAGTAATTAATATCTGTAGTAGTGATATGTGGATAAAATAAAAGAACTTAGAATTGTAGATAATTTTTATCAGACTTCTGTATTCTATCCAATGCCAACAATTCTTTATTTTGAAAATTGACAAAATTCTTATGAAAGAGAAATACCATAATTCAATTATTAATGGGGTTAAAAGTAACACTAACGCAGATAGTTAATATTGCTAGAGAAGAGGGGATTAAATTAATTGACGAAGATGCTCTCAACATAATCAACGACAAAAGACGCAAAGAGAAGAAATAATCCTTTAAATATATAAGTTTTGGAGACAATATGAATATTGGAGATAAAGTATCTAGAGCAATCAAAGAGGGTAAATGGTTACATATATCCTATATTAATCAGAACCAAGAAAATACTTTCTATTGGATTGCTGTTCAAGATATAGATTTTGAAAACAAGAAATTAAAAGTTTCAATGTTTAATGATAAGTTGAGTATGAAAGTTTACGACTCTTCTATCTTTTTTGATAAAATACAAAGCGCTGAGGTTGTGGAGTTTTCTTCTTATCAAATTCAAGATAGTTTAATTAATAAAATTGAGACAAATTTAGAGAAATGTAAATGGCTTAACTATGACCATTTTAACCATAATATTCTTAATTACTACATTGAATGTAATATCTTGGATATGGACCCTAGTCAGAAAAATTATGCTAGTATTAGTGGCGTAGACCTTTATGCTTTAAGAAAAGAGAAAGTTTTTAAATTAGATGATGAACAAGTTAAAAGAATTATGGCTGATATATATCATTTTGATTTAAAAAATAAAACAAATAATCATTATACTTTGGCGATAAATGTTTTTTCTATAGCTGATGGAAAAAATAAATTTGTTATAGCATATTATCCAGTAACATTTAATCCTATTAATAAAGCATTAGTGTTGGGAACTGAGTTAAAGTTTAATAAATCTTTTGTTGATTCAGAAACGAAGCAGAGAAAACATTCTTTATTTAACTATATTAATATGGATATGGATGA
>JAZLDP010000034.1:0-7873 GCA_045614835.1 Clostridia bacterium
CAAGTTAATCCTGATGTAAAAATAACAGAAGAGAAACAATCTGGCAGTAATTTTAGACTTTCTGACATTATCTTATATGTTGTTGGTGTTATACTGGGTGTTGTTGTTATATTTGTGGATTTGCCAGTGGTTTTATACTGGACTATGCTAGTTACATCAATATTGCTTATGGGATATAGGACTTATATTAAAGCTGTACTTCAATTAAGGCATTTAAAAATTAACGAAAACACATTAATTACCTTATCAATAATTGGTGCTGTAGCAGTCGGTGAGAGTATGGAAGGACTAATGGTTATTGCGCTATATACTCTTGGAAAAATGTTAGAAGCTAAAGCTGTTAATTATTCCAGAAAGAGCATTTCTACCCTTATTGATAATCAACCCGAATATGCAATATTAGTTGTTGATGAGCAAGAGAAAAAGGTTAAGCCTGAGGTTGTAAAAGTTGATGATATCACAATTGTAAGAGCTGGAGAAAAAGTTGCTCTTGATGGCGTTGTTATTGATGGAACTGCAACAATAAACAAAAGTCATTTAACTGGTGAGAGTGAGCCAGTGGTTGTAACTAAGGGAGACATTATTCAGTCAGGTTCAATAGTACTTGATAGTACTTTAACTATCAAAGTAACTAATGAATACAAAGATGGTACTGTTGCAAAAATATTAAGTCTTGTAAGTAATGCATCTTCTAAGAAATCTAAGACAGAGAGTTTCATATCTAAAGTTTCTAGTTGGTATACTCTAGGTGTAATTGTATTATCTGTAATTGTATTTGGTATTACTTGGTTGGTTCTTAAAGATGTAAGTACTGCTGTCTATAGAGGACTTATTTTCATAGTTGTATCTTGTCCGTGTGCTTTTGCAATTTCTGTACCACTTACTTACTTCTCAGGAATTGGTAGATGTAGCAAACAGGGTATACTTATTAAGGGTAGTACTTATATTGATACTTGTGCAAAACTTGATAAAATTATTTTTGACAAAACAGGAACATTAACTAGTGGAAAGTTTAGCGTTACTAAAGTTGATGTAAACAAAGGTGTAGATGAAACAAACTTTATGGATATTGTAGTTGCAGGAGAGAAGAATTCTCTTCATCCGATTGCTGTTGCAATTTGTGAGTACTATCCAAAGCAAAAGAAGAAGTGTAAAGTTAAAAACTTTATGGAACTTGTAGGTAAGGGTATTCAATTTGATATAGATGGAAAAACATATTTTGTTGGTAGAGCTAAATCTAAAGTGGGAAGCACACTTGTAGAAGTAAAAGAAGATGGAAAGACACTTGGAAAAATTCAATTAGATGATGCTATCAAGCCTGAGAGTAAAGGCTCAATTGAAGAACTAAGAGAGCTAGGTGTTAAGTCTATGATGTTAACAGGTGATAATCAAGGTATTGCTACAAAGGTTGCTACTGAACTTCAAATTGATGATTACAGTGCAGGATTACTTCCTGATGATAAGTTTAAAATTATCGAGGAAGAGAAGTCAAAAGGTGTGTCTTGTGGATTTGTTGGAGATGGACTTAATGATGCTCCAGCTCTAGCACTTGCAGATGTTGGAATTAGTATGGGAATTATGGGAAGCCCTGCAACTATTGAAACTAGTGATATTGTTATTGCTGATGACAATCTAAAACAAATTCCTAGGCTTGTTAAAATCAGTAGAAAAACCAAAAGAATTGCTATGGGTAATATCATATTTGCTCTTACAACAAAAATACTATTCCTAACACTTGGTGCGGTAGGAATTACTGGTATGTTAATGGCTGTATTTGCAGATGTGGGTGTTACAATGATAGCTATCCTTAATAGTCTTAGAGTTTTGGTTTACAAAACTAAATAGTTATAAAAGAAAGATAGTAGTTGTAGTTACTATCTTTCTTTTGTTTATGTATGTGAAATCGGAGTAATAAATATTATTAGCCTATTTCGTGCTGTTCAATTTATGTAGTGTAGAACAAAAGAAAAACAACCTAAGTGATTTAGGTTGTTTTTTGTTATCAATTATTCTTGATTTGCAATATGTGTAGCAAGTCTTAGAAGTTGTGTTGAATAACCGTATTCGTTATCGTACCAAGCAACAAGTTTAACGAATGTTGGGCTAAGCATAATACCAGCCTCAGCATCGAAGATACTTGCTCTGTTGTCACTCATAAAGTCTGTTGATACAAGTGGCTCATCAGTGTAACCAAGGATACCTTTAAGTTCGTTCTCACTAGCTCTTCTCATAGCAGCTTTGATTTCGTCATAAGTAGTTTCTTTCTCAAGTCTAACTGTTAAGTCAACAACTGATACATTAAGAGTAGGAACTCTGAAACTCATACCTGTAAGTTTGCCGTTAAGTTCAGGGATAACTTTACCAACTGCTTTAGCAGCACCTGTAGAAGATGGGATAATGTTGCCACTAGCAGCTCTACCACCTCTCCAGTCTTTTTTGCTAGGACCGTCAACTGTAAGTTGAGTAGCTGTTGTAGAGTGAACTGTTGTCATAAGGCCTTCAACTACGCCGAAGTTGTCTTTAACTACTTTAGTAAGTGGTGCAAGACAGTTAGTTGTACAACTTGCATTAGATACAACTGTCATATCGTTAGAATATTTCTCGTGGTTAACACCATATACGAACATAGGAGCATCTTTAGATGGAGCTGAGATAATAACTCTCTTAGCGCCACCAACTAAGTGTTTAGAAGCGCCCTCAACTGTTGTGAACTTACCTGTACATTCAACAACATAATCTACATTAACACTCTTCCAATCGATTTCTTCTGGGTTCATAACTGCGAAGAATTTAACTGGTTTGCCGTTAACTACTAGAGTGTCTCCTTCTTGTTCTACTGTTCCTTTGAAGTTACCGTGCATACTATCTCTTTCTAGTAGATATTTTGCATAGTCAGGAGTTAAGAATGGGTCGTTAATTGCAACAACTTCTACATTGTCAAAGTCTTGAGAAATTCTAGTAATTAATCTACCAATTCTACCAAATCCGTTAATTCCAAGTCTTACTGTTTTATTCATAATATCTCCTTTTTATTTAGAATAGATTTTACTATTCACTAACACTCTCATTATAACAAGTTTTCGCTATTTAAAGCAACTAAATTAGATAATAAAAATTTGCCATCTTTATAGATTAATTGCTCATCAAAGTATATTTCTCCGCCACCATTTGCTTTTGTGTGGCTTTGAATAAGGTCTAAGTGGATTGCACTCTTATTGCCATTGAAGCAGTCATCATAACTACTTCCAATAGCCATATGAATAGAAGAAGACATTTTCTCATCAAATAGAATATCTTTGAGAGGTTTGGTACAGTATGGGTTTAGGCCAAATGCAAATTCGCCCATATATCTACTGCCATTATCTGTGTCTAGTATTTCTCTAAACTTCTCTTTTTCGTTACAATCGAAATCTACAATTTTGCCATTTTCGAAAGTTAAACGAATATTATTAAATTCTACACCGTTGCTAACAGCAGGTACATTAAATACAATTGTTCCATTAATACTATCTTTAACTGGGGCAGTGTATATCTCTCCATCTGGAATATTGCATTGTCCACTACACTTGATTGCTGGTAGACCTTTGATAGAGAATGCTAGGTCGGTAGTTGGTGTTACAATACGAACTTTATCAGTTTTTTCCATTAGTTCTTTCAATGGGTCCATTTTCTTGTCTAGATTATCATAGTCTAGATTGCATACATTGAAGAAGAATTCGGCAAATTTCTCGCTACTCATTTGACTGCTTTGAGCAAAGGAGTAGGTAGGATAGCGAAGTAATACCCATTTTTTGCTACAACGGATATTGAAGTGTACTGGTTCTCCGTATAGTTTGCTATACATAGATAGGGTGGTGCTAGGAACATCAGATAATTCAAAGTCGTTCATACTGCCACCAATTAGAATAACGCTATCACAACTTTGCATTATAGGGGACACCATCTCTCTATAATAATCAAACATTTCTTTGCTAGAATTTAGGAGTAGTCTGCGTTTTATTCTTCTATCTAGTCTATATACAAGTGGGATTGCTCCAACTCGAGTTATTTCTTCAATTAGTATTTCTATAAAACTATTAGAGGTGTCAGAATAAGTGATAAGGACTTTTTCGCCTTTCTCAATTCTACAAGAGTGGTTGATTAGTTGCAAAGCTAATTCTTTTTCGCTATTTATTTTGTTGTACATATAATCTCCTATATTTAATTATTTTATATATTTATATGATTTATTTGTATTTTACAACAAAAAAGACAAAATGCAAAAGCAAATTGCCTTTATATTTTGTCCTAATTAATTACTTTTTATTAGCAATATTATATTTTTCTAATTTGTTTCTTAAATCATTAAGTTCAGGTATTTCGAAGGTTTGTCCTACTCTATAATGAAGTTTCTTCTTGGTATCGAAGACGAAGGACATAATTATTCCTAAGATTCCAACTGCAAATAGTGTAATATAGATAACTGCATTAATATTCCATTGAAGAGCGATACCTACAGCACCTAGTGCAATACAAATAAATGAAGCTAGTAAGAAAGAGATGGAAGTTGCTTTGCATATATGATATGCTTTGATTTTCTCATCATACATTTTGTTCTCTTTACTTTTGCCATCAATCTCTAATTGAATAACATCTACAGGGTAACCAACGAAACTATCTAGTACTCTTAATTGTCTATTCTTTGCAGGAAGTTGGTTGATAGTCTTAACAACATCTTGGTCAAGAAGTTGAATATCTGTTTCTGCACATCTGTCTTTGAAAATACCTAGCATTTTAATTCCAAGAGAATACCAAGCTCTTTGAATTTTAACAGCAAGTTTCTTGAAACCAGAATATTCTTTCTTTAAGTAAACGATTTTGTTACCAGCTTTCCAACTAGATAGGAAGGCTTTGATAACATCTTTGTTAGGAAGTTCTTTGCCAGAATAGATAACTGTAGCATCATATTCTTCGGTCATTTCCATACCAAGAGTAATAAGTTTGTGCTCATTAACTGGTCTATCTACCATAAATGCTTTAACTCTGCTATCGTTCAAGAAAGTTGTTCTAACTGTGGTGAAGAAGCTATTTAGTTTGCCGTTGATTGCAAAGTAAATATCAAATTCATCATCAGTACAGCTCTCGCTAATTCTTGAGAAAGTCTTCTCTAAATTAATTTCATTTAAAACTGGAACAATAAATGCAATTTTCATAAATTCTCCTATATTACAAACGAAAACAAATTGTTTTCATTATATATTTTTATTCTATCTTTAATTATTTTATAATATATATTGAAAAAAAACAAACAAATAAAAAGCAAAATTTAGAAAATAAATCTAATTTTATAAAAATAATATTTTAATTATGTTCGATTTTTTAGTTAATTATTTGATTTTAAAGAATAATTCATATAAAATAATAATTGATGAATTTGATGTAGGTATATAGTTTATACACATCTATAAGGTCAAAAAATTAAATTATTTTAGGAGTTAAAATGGAATTAGTTAATGGAAGAGAAATAATGCAACACGCAATAGACAATCATTATGGAATTGGAGCTTTTAACTTCATTAATATCGAGACATTGAAGAGTATTCTTGATAGTGCTGAAGAGAAAAAGAGTCCAGTAATTGTACAATGTTCTACTGGTGCTATTAAATATGCTGGTCTTGAGACCTTGGTAGCAATTGCTAGAGCATATGCTAGTAAAATGACTGTACCTGTATGTCTTAATTTGGACCACGGTAAAACTTGGGAAGATTGTAAGGCTTGTATTGATGCTGGTTTTACTAATGTAATGATTGATGCATCTAGTCTTCCTTATGAAGAGAATATTGCATTAACACGCAAAGTTGTTGAATATGCACACGAAAGAAATGTTACAGTTGAAGCAGAATTAGGAGTTCTTGCAGGAGTTGAAGACGAAGTAAGTGCTACTGAAGATGAGGCTAGATATACAGACCCTAAACAAGCTTATGAGTTTGTTAAAGCAACTGGAGTAGATAGTCTTGCTATTGCTATTGGTACTAGCCACGGCACTGTTAAATTTAAGGGAGAGGCAAAACTTAGATTTGATATCTTAGAAGAAGTAGAGAAACTTCTTCCAAACTTCCCAATTGTTCTTCACGGAGCAAGTTCTATTCCTCAAGATATGGTTGCTCTTGCAGAAGAATATGGTGCAAAACTTAAAGGTTCTAACGGTATTCCAGAGGCTATGCTTAGAGAAGCTTGTTCTCATAATGTATGTAAGGTAAATGTTGATAGTGACCTAAGACTAAGCTTTACTGCAGGTCTTAGAAAATCACTTGCAGAGAACCCTGAGAATGTAGATATGAGAAAGTATAACTTAGTTGGTATGGAACTAATAAAAAATGTTGTTAAGAACAAAATGGACAATGTTTTCGGTAGTTCTAATAGATATTAATATTTAAAAACAAAATATAAAAACACTGCTTAATTGCGGTGTTTTTTGTTTAAATAAAACCACCCTAGATGAGTGTCTAGAGTGGAGTTTTGTTAATTATTAAAATGCGTTGTTGTCATCATTGTTTGAGCCAAATGGGGTGTTTGCAAATGGACTAGTAGGATTGTTGCCAGTAGGTTCTGCGTTATTAGGCTCGAAGACACTATTAAATGGATTTGTAGTAGTTTCTGGATTAACAATTGTTGGTTGCTCTTCTGCTAGACTAACAAATGGGTCAGCAGGGTTTTCTTCAATAATTGGTGTTTCTGGAATAACTGGAGCAGAAACTGGTTCAGTAAACATACTATTATCAACTGGACTAGCAGTTTCAGTATTGTCAGTGCTTTCGAATATACTCTCAAAAGATGGTGCAGGGTCTTCTACATTGTATGCAGGATATTCTGCTTCGTTAATTTGAGTGTTGCAGATATCTTCAAGCTCAGTTTTTAATTCTTTAGAAAGAGTTTTCTTAAGTGGGATATAGGCTTTGCTAAGTTCGTGTTCATAAGCATTTACACCTTTCTCTGCACAGCCGATTTCTAGTAATGCATCTTTGTATGAATAGAAAGCAACTACTTGTTTGCCAACTTCTTCGAATTTAGAGATAAAGGCTTCAACTTTAGTTAATTTACCAGCTTTAGCACCGTAAATTTCGTTAGCTTTTCTTTGGCAAAGTTCGATATTTCTATTAAGTGTAGATAAGTTGAAGTCAACTGGTTGAGAATTGATATTATCAAAATTACCCTCAACTGTTAATTGCTCATCTAATTCTCTTAGTAGAGTATCTAGAACATTCATATTTCTTTCGCCTAAAATTATAATTTCGTGTCCGCTTTCGCACTTTACGAAGTTGCCTTCGAAAATGTCGTAGTTAGATACAACAGCTTCTTTAGCAGTTTCTTTCATAAGTAATCTAATTGTATCAAGAAGTTTGGTTTTAACAGCATAATATTCGCTGATTTTGGCTTTTTCTTGATTTTTAAGACCTTCTACAGCAAGTTCAACTTTAAGTAGTTTGTTACCTGCGAAGTATTCTGCTAGGCTTTTTGCGATAATGATTTTATTAGCCATATCACCGTTTAATTCAGAGTTCTTGAATGCTTCGAAACTGGTGATTTGATTGTTCATTTCTGTCATCAATTGATTAAGGGTTGATGCTAATACTTTAGTCTTTTTGCCTTGTGTGCCATCTTCAAGTAGTAGAGGTTCTTGTGATTTTAATAATTCTAATGCTCTCATAAATTTTCCTTTTTATAATTCAAAAGTAATTGTAAAGACAATATTATTTGAAAATTAATTTGCCTTTTGTACATATACCTATTAATTTTAGCAAAATTTTCGCTAGAAACAAAATGTTTTTTAGTGCTATATTGATTATTTTGATATAATATACTTTAAATATTTGCAGTATTGACTATCTTTAGC
>JAZLDP010000035.1:0-2481 GCA_045614835.1 Clostridia bacterium
TGGTCTTTGAAGGAGTACTTAGAAAGTCTGGTACAAACAACTATCACTCAAGATGCGATATTGCACTATATTCAATACTTGAAGAAGAAATAAATTTGTAAGTATTTTTAAATTATTATACTAGGTTGTGTGTTACTTGGAGTAGTAACGAAAATTAGGAGGTTTTATGAAAGTTACAGTATTAGGCTCTGGCGGATTTGGTTATCCACTAGTATTCTGTGATTGTAAGTATTGCAAAGAGGCAAGAGCGTTGGGAGGTAAGAATATTCGTAAAAGAGCCTCTCTTCTTATTAATGATGAAATGATTATTGACCTAACTCCTGATTGTCAGACAGCAATGAATATGTATAACAAAGATATGGGCAAGGCAAAGTATTTGTTACAAACCCATACACACTTGGACCACTTTGATGTTAATCAGTTTTCGTCACTTGACTTCAAGTACGGAACTAAACGCGATATCGGATTAAATCTAATTTGTTCGGAACTTTGTCTTAACGATATACAAACCAAAATTTCTCAATTCGATAGAATGAATTTGTTTGATAAGGAGTATTTGGATAAAATAGGTTTAAGTGTTAGTACTCTTAATCATGGTGAACTTATTACAATGGGTGACTATACAATCAAGGCAATTCATTGTACACATGATGAGCGAATTGGTGCTCAAAATTATTTAATTAAGCATAATAACAGAACTCTATTGTACGCAACAGACACTCCACAAATAACTGAGATTGCTCTACAAGAACTTGCTGGAGAGAGAATTGATTGTGTATTTTTAGATGAGTCTTTTGGAACTAGAGATTATATGTTCTCGCATTTGAATATTGTAGGCTTTGACCAGTATGTTCGTACACTCAAAGAACATAATTTACTTAGTGAAAATTGCTTAGTGTATGCAACTCATTTAACACACGATGGCAATCCATTACACGAGGAGCTTGAAGAAACTTTAAGTAGTTATGGTTATCACGCATCTTATGATGGAATGGAAATTCAGTTGTAAAAAATGGAATTAGATATTGATAGTAGGAGGAGAACAAATGAAGAAAGTTGTAGTAATTAATTCAACACCACGAGTAAATGGTAACTCTGAAGTTCTAGCTAAGGAATTTGCTAGAGGTGCTGTAGATGCTGGACACGAGGTGGAGATAATTAATTTAAGGGAACACAATCTTAATTATTGTATTGGTTGTTATGCCTGTCATCAAACTGGCAAGTGTTTTCACAAAGATAAAATGAACGACTTTATCGAATTGCTAAAAGGGGCAGATGTTATACTTTTTGCAACTCCAGTTTATTTCTATTCAATGAGCGGACAACTAAAGGTTTTCATTGATAGGCTGTGTCCAGTATATGAAGAGATAAGGTCAGACATATATATGATTGCTACACAATGGGATACTGACAAGCCTATTATGGATAAGGTGTTCGAAGCTATTAGAGGTTGCACTAGAGATTGTTTCGAAGAGTGTGAAGAAAAGGGTGTATTATATGGTGTGGGGCTTAGCGAGATTGGAGATGCTGAGAAGAACCAAGAGTATATGTCTACAGCATATAATATGGGTAGAAATGTTTAAAAGGTTATAGTATAAAAGTTTAGGATAAAGATATGAAGTTTGAGAAGTATTATAATTTAATGAAAGAGCAGTCTGAGAGATTTGATAGAACTCAAAATTGTCAGATAGGGCAAACTTGGAACTATCATCTTTTGCCTGTCATCAACAATGCTTGTATGTTAGCAGAGAGGTATGGTGCGGATAGAGATGTCGTAGAAATCGCTGCAATTTTTCACGACTATGCAGATTTATTAGACTTTGCTAATAGAGATAATCATCATATTATGGGGGCGGAACTTGCAGAAGGTGTACTTTCTCAAGATGGGTTTGAACAAGACTTCATTGATAGGGTCAAAAAGTGCATTATCAACCATAGAGGTAGTGTTGTTAATGAGAAACTATCTATTGAAGAAGTTTGTGTGGCCGATGCTGATGCTATGAGCCATCTAGATAGTGTTGTTGAATTGATTTGTTGGAGAGCTTATCTTGGTGAAGACATTATGACTGCTAATGATTTTGTCAAGGGTAAGATTGTCAAAAGTTATAACAAGATGAGCAAACCCACTCAAGAACTTATGAAAGACAAATATGATAGCATTATGAAGGTGCTGTTTTAAAATGAGGGTATTATAATGCAAATGTATGTAATGAGACACGGAACAACCGAGTGGAACGAGCAAGGAATAACACAGGGTAGAACCAATAATCTACTTAGTGCTAGAGGTGTTGCTCAAACTGAAGAGGTTGCCAAGAATTATGCTGAGGTGGAATTTGATGCAATATATGTTTCTCCCCTTATGAGAACTAGACAAACAGCATCTATTATGAACGCTGAGCATAATGTCCCTATTATTCAAGATGCTCGATTGCTTGAGATTGACCAAGGAATATTCGCTGGTCGAAGTAAAGAGGGATTAAC
>JAZLDP010000036.1:0-22019 GCA_045614835.1 Clostridia bacterium
TGGTATAGCGTTAAAGAGATTTATGATGGTATTAGTGTAACTAATAAAAATCCTATTTACTTAATTTAAGGAGGTAATAGGAATGTTTCAGATAATTAGTAAAAATAGTAATTTATAGTTGATTGATAAAGAAATTATTAAAGGTGATAATGGTGGTTATTATGTTCCTTCTGTTAGTGCTTCTGGAGATTTATCATGGATGCCAACAGAGGAAGATATGCCTATTCCAGAAGTAGTTAATATTAGAGGCACTATAGAGTTTGATAATTTAAGTGAAGAGCAGAAACAAGATATTATTAATGGTGTGTTAGAAGCTCTACCAAATGCGGATGAGGTGAGATTTTAATGGCTATTATGATTACTGATGATAAGCATTATAAGGCAATAGCAGAAGTATTAAAGCCTTATGATAGTATGGCTGAAATGAATGGTATTTTACCAGAAGAAATGCCTGATTATATGGATATTGCTTTTGGTATTGAGTATGCCGATGGTTTTAATAGTGGAGAGCAATCTGGCATAAGAGAAGAAAAAGATAGCTTTTGGTAGATGTATCAAGACAAAGGTAAGAGAGAAACATATACTTATGCCTTTTCTTATGTTTGGAATAATGCTTTTTTTCAACCTAGATATGATATTAATGCTAAGAATGCTCCGGGTATGTTTAGAGAATGTAAGATAACTGATTTAAAAGCTTTGTTAAAAAGGCATGGGGTAAGCATGAATATAAATGCTGCTGATATTACATATTTTGCTAGGTTATCAACTATTACAAAGTTTCCAGAGTTAGGATTAAATTTAACTAATATTACTCACGCTTTTAGTAATTGTGATTAGCTTGTAAGCATTGATAAGTTAAATACAATTAAAACAGCTGAATGTAATTGCTCTAATGCTTTTAATGCTTGTGGAAAATTATAGTATGTAGAGTTTAATGAGAAATTCAATCCTACAAATTTAAATTTAAGTGGTAGCCCATTATTAAGGAAAGATTGTATCTTATCACTATTTAATAATTTGGTAACTACCAAAATTTCTAAAGTTATTACATTGGGAGCAATAAACTTAAATAAATTAACTGATGCTGAAAAAGCAATAGCAACGAATAAGGGGTGGAGTTTAGTATGACAAAAGAAACTATTGAATTAACTAAGCTTGTAGCAAGTTTAGGTATGACACTTACCAACGGAGAAAGCTATGGTAAGGAAGTTTATTTAGGAATTAATGATAGTGCTGATAATTGGTATGAGATTACTGATGATGAAGCAGATAAGGCATTAGGACACAAAGAAGAAGTAGTAGAAGAAATTTTAGATTATGAGGTGATTTAATTGTTTTATATTGGTAAGAATTAGGAGTTAAATGATGCTCTATTACAAAAGATGATTAATCACTTTAGAGTTAATGTAGAGCCAAAACTATTAAAGTATAAGAATTATTATGATGGATTACAGGCTATTTTAAATAAGCAATACAAAGATAATAGCAAGCCTTGTAGCAGAACGGTAGTCAACTATTGTAAGAATATAGTTGATGCTTATTGTGGCTACTTAGCTACTCCCGGTTATATCAATTATCGTAGCCAAGATGATATAGAGGAAGTAATGAGTATTTTAAAATATAATGATTACCAAGCACAAGACGCAGACTTATTATTAAATGCTCTTATCTATGGAGTAGCTGCTGAATTAATGTATATTGATGCTGAAAGTCAAACTAGATTTAGATTAATTAATCCTACATAGTGCTTTGCTGTTTGTGATGATAGTTTAACTGGTGATTTACTGTATTTTGTGAGAATGTATAAGATTAATGATTGGGATAACTCTGATAATTATAATGTAGATGTTTATAGCGACACTTCTATTAAACATTACACTATGACAGGCTCAAATGGTTATTTGAAATTTGTAATTGAAGAGCCACATTACTTCTCACAATGTCCGGCAAACATCTTAACTCTTCCAGACGAAAAAAGTATTTTTGATTGTGTTTTAGGATTACAGGACGCAGCTAACGAATTATTAAGTAGTGAAATAGATGATTATTCCGCTTTTTGTGATGCCTATTTAGTTTTAGAGGGTGTTGACGCTGATAACGAAGATATAGCAGCTATGAAAGAAAACCGAGTTATCATTCTTCCAGAAGGAGCAAAAGCAGAATGGTTAACTAAAAATGCGAATGACGCACAAGTGGAAAATATCTTAAAACGCATTCACGATAGTATTTATAGAGTTGCTTAGTGTCCTGACTTCTCAGCTGAAACTTTTGTAGGTGGTGTTTCTTCTGGTATCGCTATCAGATACCGATTAACAGGAATGGAAACTAGAGCCGGAAAGATAGAAGCAGTTATGAAGAAAGCACTACAGCGCAGAGTTGAGATTATTTGTGGTATCGCTTCACTTAAATTAGGTGAGGAAGTATTTAGAGATATTCAAATTGAGTTTAAGCGCAACATTCCAGAAGATACTACAGCTACTATTAATCTTATCAATGCTCTTAAAGGCACAGTATCAGACGCTACATTACTATCACAGTTAGATTTTATTGGTGATGTTAATGCTGAAATAGAAGCAGTATAGGAGCAGAAATAGGCTAATATGGCTTTGTATAACTTTGGTGCTTCTGGAGCTATTGAAGAGAGTGATGAATAATGGGTTATTGGCAAGATAGAGAAGCCAGAGCGCAAGCAAGATTAACTAATAAGAGTATAAAGCAGACTTAGGATTAGTTAGTTAAGTATTATTAGAAATCTATGAAGAGTGTTATAGGGCAGTTTGAGGAAACTTATAACAAACTTCTTACAGATATAGCATAGGGTAGAGAGCCTACACCTGCGGACTTATATAAACTAGATAAGTATTGGGAATTATAGGGTTAGTTAAAAGCTGAGTTAGAGCAGTTAGGAGATAAAACTGCTTCTATACTCAGCTAGAATTTTATGAAGCAATATAAAAATGTTTATGAGGGCATTTCTATTAAAGGTGAGGATTACTTTACGCATATAGATACGAAAGCAGCGCAACAGATGATTAATTAGGTTTGGTGTGCTGATGGAAAGAGTTGGAGCGATAGAGTATGGAGTAATACGGATAAGCTCCAATAGGCATTAAATGATAATTTAATATAGTGTGTGGTTACTGGTAAGTAGCCAAGCGAATTAAAGAAGATGCTTATGAGAGAATTTAATGTAAGCTATGACAGGGCTAACAGCATTGTGAGAACTGAGATGGCACATATTCAAACAGAAGCAGCTAGACAACGATATAAAGATTATGGAATTGATTAGGTTTAGGTATGGGCAGATTATGATGAGCGCAGATGTGATGTATGTGGAGAGTTACACGAAACTAAATACTATGTTAATGAAAGCTTACCTATACCAGCTCACCCTAACTGCCGTTGTTGTATTATTCCAGTAGTGGAGATTTAATAAGAGCCTTTTTTAATAGGGGTTAGGCATTAAAGAAACAACTAAATAATTAAAAGGGATGTGCCGGAGCGCATAACTTACGGAGGTAAAAAATTATGTCAGAAAATGTCAATAATACTAGTATTAATGAAGCTAATGAAGTAGCAGAAGCTACAGCCAACAGCGCAGAAGAAATTAAGACTTATACAGCAGATGAAGTAATGGCTTTGTTGTAGAGTGAAACAGATAAGAGAGTTTCACAAGCCTTAAAGACACAGCAAAAGAAATTTGATAAGCAGCTTTCACTTTCTAAGCTAGATGGTGATGAGAGAGCCAAAGCTGAAAAAGATAACAGAATAGCAGAATTAGAAGAGCAGCTAGCGCAATTTCACATCGAAAAGAATAGAAGTGAGCTAAAGAGTGTTCTTTCTTCTCGTGGATTGTCTGCGGAGTTTGCGGATATTGTGGCGATTAGTGATGATATTGAAACTTCACAAGCTAACATAGATAAATTAGATAAATTATTTAAAGCTGCTGTTAAAGCAGAAGTAGAGAAAAGATTAGCAGGTAGCACACCTAAAGGAAACGGTAGCGCACCTGCGGAAATAACTTTGGAAACAGCTAAAAAAATGAGTATGGCAGAGTTAGATGAATTGGCAAGAACTCAGCCGGAGCTGTTTAACAAGCTTTTTAATTAATGGAGGTATATAAAATGGCTAATACAGTTTTTAATAATAAAATTATTGAAGCAAAAGCAAAGGATTTGCTGACTACTGCGGTTAATACCCGTAATTTAATGAGTGTTGATAATTCACTTACCCAAGAAGCAGGTATGGTTAAGACTATTAATGTTTATACCTATACTGGCACAGCTGAAGAGTTAGCTGCCGGACAGGGTAATACTAACCGTGGCTCTATCTCTTACGCAGGTAAAGATTATGTTGTTAAGATGGTTCAGCAGGTTTTCGATTATCAAGATGAGGACTTTATGAAGGATGGCACTATTGTTGATAATATGCTAAAGGGTGCTAATCAAGTTATGGTTAATAAAATGACTGCTGACTTTATCGCAGAATGCGAAAAAGCTACTCTTTCTTCTCCTGCTGATACTTTCGGCTATGAAGCTATTGTTGATGGTATCGCAAAGCTGAATGTTGAAGATGAAAGTAAGCTCTTTGTAGTTATTCCTAACTCTTGGAAGGCTGAATTACGCAAAGATGAAGATTATAAGAGTGCTAGAATGGGTGAAGTTATCTATAACGGATAGGTTGGCACAGTTTGTGGTATTCCTGTTATTGCTACTAACGCTCTGAGTGATGAAGCTTATGTTATGAGCGCAGAAGCAGTTAAGTTATTTATGAAGAAAGATGTAGAAGTAGAGCAACAGCGTGACGCAGATACTCGCACTAATAGCGTTTATCTGAGAAGTGCTTATATTGTCGCTCTGGTTGATGCTACTAAGATTTGTAAGATTACTGTAGCTTAATTTAACTTCTAATATTGAAAGAGTGAGTTGATTAACTCACTCTTTCTTATTGTGTATTATTAGGAGGATAGCAAAGATGATAGAAGAGATTAAATTACTATTAGGGGATGCTACTAATAATTATACTGAAGCACAAATAGGGTTAGCTTTAAAAATGGCTTTGGCAGAAGTTGAAGCTTACTGTAATAGAAGTATTGATTATGAATTAGAGTTAGTAGCTGAGAAGATAGCAGTTATTAAGTTAAACAGAATGAATACTGAAGGATTGGCTAGTTAGTCTTATAGTGGTGTTTCTGAAAGTTATATAGACGGCTATCCCACAGATATATTATCTATCTTAAATAGAAAACGAAAGATTAAGCTTATCTAAGGGGGTTATATTATGATTAATGCGGATATGCGTATTTATGATTACTACACTCTTGGAAAAGATAATGGTTATGGTTAGGCTGCCATATCAACAGAGCCACAAGGACAGATTAAGATTGCTATTAATATAACTTCTTAGAGCATACAAGATAACATTGTTTATAAAAAAGCTGAATACATAGGATTAACGCAAGAAGAGATTGATGATACTTGTATTATTGTTTATGATAATGAATTTCTTAAAGTTACCTATGTAAATCCAAAAGGAAGATATAAGCAGGTATATCTAGCTAAGTATGTATAAGATTGAGGGTATAGAAGAATTAGTTAAGAAGTTAGAAAAGATTAGTAGCGGTGAAAGCTTAGAAACTTCACTAGGGAAAGCTTGTGCTTTAGTGGAAGCGTCCGCTAAAAAGAAAGCTCCAAAAGGTGAAGGAGATTTAAGACGCTCTATTACTAGTAAAGTTTAGGATGGTTAGGGTATTGTTTTTACTCCGTTAGAGTATGCGCCATATGTTGAGTATGGCACAGGTTTATTTGCGGAAAACGGTGGTAGAAAAGATGTGCCTTGGTATTATAAGGATGAAGAAGGTAAATGGTGGAAAACTAGTGGTTAGCACCCTTCTCCTTATATGCGTCCGGCACTAAGCGAAAATAGAGATAAGATAATTAAGTTATTAAAGGAGGGCATACTAAAAAATGGTTGATTATCATAAAAATTTAGTTGTTGCCCTAAAAACTATTTTACCTACACACTATGAAATGGTTTTACATAGTGGTTTAAAAACTCCCTGTATAAGTTATATGGAGTTAGAAAACTATGTTGTTGCCAATGGTGAAATGAACGGCTACAGCAAAATTAGATATTAGGTAAAAGTGTGGGGTAATGATATAGGTGAATTACAGAAATACGCTCTTCAGATTGACGATGTTTTGCGTCCTATTGGATTTACAAGAGTTTCTAGTGGGGAGCTATACGACAATCAGAGTAGTATGATACAAAAAATACTAACCTATGAAGCATTAGCTTTAGAGGTATATTAATGGAGGTAAATAAAATGGCTATTATTTCAAAAGGTATTACTTTACATTTAGGCGATAAGGCTTTAACTAATTTACAAGAAATCCCTGCTCTGGGTGGTGCTAGTGAAGCTATAGAGATTACTACTTTAGCTGACAGCGCCCATATGTATACCGACGGCATTTTAAGCTATGGTGATACTTTATCTTTTAAATTTTTATATGAAAAAACACAGTTTAATGAGTTAAGTGAGTTAGATGCTTCTAGCTCTTGGAAGGTTACTCTTCCAGATGCTACTACTTGCTCCTTCACCGGCACAAGCTCCGTTTAGTTGGATGGTGTTGGTGTAAATGCGGTGCTTACTTACACTTTAAATATTAAACCTGATAGCGAAATGATTTGGAGCGCAGGAACTCAGGCTTAATTTATCCCTATAGGGAAGTGGAGGAGGGGTTAACACTCTCTTCCCTTCCTTCACTATAATTTAAAAAAGAGAGGTAATTAATTATGATGTATGTAGATTTTACAGCAGGTAACAAAGATTATAAATTAAGACTTAGCACAAGAAACACAGTATAGTTAGAGAAACAATTAGGATGTAATCCTTTAGCAATCTTTGGTAAGGGTGAAACAATCCCAACAGTAACAACTATGGTTAATGTGCTTTATGCGTCTTTAATTCAGTTAAATCACGGTATTACTCTTAATGATGCTTATGATATTTTTGATGCTTATTTAGATGACGGGCATACAATGACGGACTTTATTTAGGTGCTACTGGATATTTATAAGGTTTCTGGACTAATTAAAGCTGATGAGGAAGATACCGAAAAAAACGCTTAAAAGGAGATGAAGAAAATTCTTCATCTCCTTCTTTCTTTATAGATTGTGTTTATGATTGGTTAGATAATGCTTTAGACTTAGGCATAAAAGAGTGTGAGTTTTGGGAAATGACTATAGCAGAATTAGAAAGAGCTATAGCAAGTAAGCGTAGATAGTAGGATAGATAGCATAAAGAAAAGGCTACATTTGATTATATTTTAGGTGACTTAATAGGTAGAAGTGTAGCAAGAATTTATAACTCTTCTAATGACTATCCATAGATATATGAAGCTTACCCTACATTATTTGATAATCAAACAGCAGTAGAGAAAAGGCAAGAATTAGAAACAGAATTATCTGCTTTAAGGTTTAGGCAGTTTGCCACATCTTTTAATAAACATTTTATTAATAAGGAGGGCAACACAAAAAATGAATGAAGAATTAAAAGTAATTATATCGGCTAATATTAGTGATTTTCAATCTAAGATGAATACAGTTAAGCAATAGCTTAATAATACATCTACTGAAGGAAAGAAATTAAGCGGTATTGGAGATACAATGAAAAAAGTAGGCACAACAGTAGCTAATGTTAGTGCTACTGCTTTTGCCGCTGCTAGCGCAGGTGTAATAGCCTTAACTACAGCAGCGGTTAATAACTATGCGGAATATGAGTAGCTTGTTGGTGGTGTTGAAACGCTATTTAAAGATAGTGCCGGACAGGTGTAGGAATACGCTAATAACGCTTTCCAGACTGCTGGAATGTCCGCTAATGATTATATGTCAACAGTTACTAGTTTCTCTGCTTCACTCTTATAGAGCTTAGACGGAGATACGGCAGCTGCTACAGAATATGCTAATCAAGCTATAATTGATATGAGTGATAACGCTAATAAGATGGGAACTTCTATGGAGAGCATCCAGAATGCTTATTAGGGTTTTGCTAAATAGAATTATACAATGTTAGATAACCTTAAATTGGGTTATGGTGGCACTAAAGAAGAAATGTAGAGATTGATAGATGATGCTAATGCTGTTAAAGAAGCTAACGGAGAAATGGCAGACTTATCTATTGAGAGTTTCGCAGATGTCACCGAAGCAATACATATTATTTAGACTGAAATGGGAATTACAGGCACTACAGCAGCTGAAGCTAGCACAACTATTCAAGGCTCTGCTTCTATGATGAAAGCAGCGTGGAGTAATTTAGTTACAGGTATAGCAGATGAAAACGCAAACTTTGATTAGCTACTAACTAACTTTATAGATAGTGTTGGCACTTTCGCAGAAAATTTAATTCCTAGAATTGAGGTAGCTCTGGAGGGTATCGTTAAGCTGATTGGTGGATTAGCTCCTAAAATCGCTGAAGCGTTGCCTTAGTTGGTGAGCGCAGTTTTACCACAAGCAGTAGAAGCAGTTACAAATATAATTACTGCTGTTGCGGATGCGTTGCCAGGGTTAATAGATGCGATAGTAGCAGTAATACCTTAGTTAGTTTCTGCTATTGGTGGAGCTTTGCCACAAGTTTTAACTGCTTGCGTAGAAGGTGTAACTAGTATTATTTCTGGTATCGCTGAAGTATTGCCGGAAGTGGTTACAGCTGTAGTAGAAATTATACCAGAAATTATTAATGCTCTGATTGATGCTATACCACAGCTTTTAGACGCAGCTATTTAGTTATTAATGGCAATTGCGGACGCAATACCATAGGCAGTGCCTCCAATTCTTGAAGCATTGCCGGAGCTGATAGAGAAACTATTAAGCGCACTTCTGGAAGCAATCCCACAATTACTAGAAGCTGCTTTAGAGTTTTTTATGGCTATCGTAGATGCTATACCAGAAATCTTACCTGTATTAATTGAAGCTATACCAGAAATTATAGATACTATCATTAATGTGCTATTGGAGAATATCCCTATGATTATTGATGCTACTATAGAGCTATTATTAGGCATAGTTTCCGCTATTCCTTAGATAGTGCCTTAGATAGTAGCAGCTATACCACAAATTATAGTATCTATTACAGAGAACTTAATAAAATCATATCCAAAAGTATTAGAAGCATCATTTAAGACAATGATGGCTATAGTTGAAGGTTTATTAAATATCTTTGGTATTACTGATGAAAGCTTAGAGGAGCTTAAAGGAAAGTTTACGGATTGGTGTAGTAATGTAGGAAAATCAATTAGTGAGTGGTGGAAGAAAACTAAAGATGGTTGGAATACATTTTGGAAAGATGTAGGTAGTAAAACTAAAAATGGTGTAGAGGATGCTAAAACTAAATTCAATGATATGAAAGAAAAGGTATCAGAGAAAGTAGATGATATGAAGGAGAAAGTTAAAGATAAGTTTGAGGATATTAAGAGCAACATTAAGGATAAATTAACTACTGCTTCTAGCACACTTAAAGATAAGTTTGAAGAAATGAAGAATAATATTAAAGATAAGCTAGAGAGTGCTAAGACAACAGCAACTAATATATTTACTACACTTAATACTGCTACTGGCGGTAAATTAGGTGAAATGCTTAATACTGTTACTACAAAGTTTAATAGTATTAAGGATAAGATAAAGAGTATTATAGAGGGCGCAAGAGATGTAGTTAAAAACGCTATTGATAAAATGAAAAGCTTTTTTAACTTTGAGTGGAGTTTACCAAAGCTGAAGTTACCGCATATTTCAATTAGCGGATAGTTTAGTATTAATCCTCCTAGTGTTCCTAAATTCTCTATCTCTTGGTATCAAAAGGGCGGTATCTTTGATATGCCTACTTTATTTGGATATGGTGGCGGTATTGGAGGATTAGGTGAAAATGGCGCAGAAGCTATAGTTCCTTTAGAGAAGAATACACAATGGTTAGATAAAATAGCTACTATGTTAACTGATAGAATGGGCGCAGGTAATCCAATAGTGTTAGAAGTAGATGGAAGGACTTTCGCAGAAGTTAGCGTAGATAGTATAAATAGATTAACTAGACAGCGTGGCAAGCTTGCGCTTAATCTAGTGTAAGGAGGGATTAGAAACAATGGCTTATTTTAAGATTGGTGATATTGATTTTTCTAAATATGTTAATGAGTTGATAGTAACAAAATCAGCTAATTATAATTCTTAGACAAACGCAGCCGGAGATAGTGTAGTAGATTATATTAACCACAAGAAAGTTATTAAGGTTGGTATTATTCCAGTAGAAGATGAAGCTATGGGTAACTTACTTACTGCTATTGATGCTTTTAATGTTTCTATCTCTTACCGAAATCCGCAAACAGGATTATTAGAAAATGTTAATTGTATCATACCAGAAAGCAATGTGGAGTATTACACTATTAGAGCTAATAAGGTAATGTATAAAGCATTTTCTTTAGAATTTGTAGAGTTATAAGGAGAGGTTACTATGATAGTTAATAATGATTTATTAGAGTTAATAGTTTCTCCTGTTAGGACAGTAAACGCTAGAGTAGAGCTTTATAATGGCTCTACTCTTATTGCGTCTTATACTAATAGCGATATTATAAAGAGTTTTAATATAGAAAGAGTTGGGGAGAAAAGTAAATTCTTTGGCTTTGGATTTTGTTAGCGTCTTAATATTAAGCTAATAGATATAAATAGAGAGCTAGCTATTACTACAGCTAACTCTTTAAAGGTTTTTATTAATGGTATTGATAACTTCCCAATGTTTTATGTTAGTGAAGTTAGAAGAGATGAAAACACTAACCAACTTTCTATAACTGCTTATGATTTAATTTATGATACTGTTGAATATACAGTAGGAGAATTAGGTTTAGCTAGCTATTCGATTTTAGAATTTGTAGAAGCAGCTGCTACTCTGATTGGCGCCAATTCCGTAATCGTTAAAGGAGTTGGAGAAACTGAAACTTGTTTTTCTACTCATTATGCGGAAGGTGCTAATTTTGATGGTGATGAGTATTTAAGAGATGGATTAGACGCAGTAGCAGAAGCAACGCAGACAATTTATTATTTAGACGCTGATAACAATTTAGTTTTTAAGCGTTTAGATAAAGACGGTGAAGCGGTTTTTACAATTTAGAAAAAAGATTACATTGAGCTAGAGAGTGGCGATAATCGAAGATTAGCCACAATTTTTAGTGCTACTGAGTTAGGTGATAATGTAAGTGCGTCCATTACTTAGTCCGGCACAACGCAATATATTAGAGATAATCCGTTTTGGGTATTAAGAGAAGATTTAGCTACTTTGATTGATAACGCTCTGAGCGCAGTAGGAGGATTAACTATTAATTAGTTTGATTGCTCTTGGAGGGGATGCCCCTTAATCGAGATAGGTGATAAAATCGGTATTGTTACTAAGGATAATAATATAGTTTATTCTTATCTACTGGACGAAACATTAGATTATGATGGTGGCTTATCAGCTGATACTAAATGGGAGTATTAGGAAGATGAAGCGGAAAATGAAAGTAATTCTACTTCTCTTGGTGATATATTAAATAAAACTTACGCTAGAGTTAATAAGATTGATAAAGAAATTGAAATGGTAGTAAGCACAGCAGAAGAAAATACAGAAATAGTTAATAGTATGCTTATTAACACAGAAGGTATAACTGCTACAGTTTCTACTATGTATTAGGAATATCAAGAGAAATTTGAAGATATTGATAATGCTCTAGTTGATGTTACTAATAAAGTTGATACTGCTATTACAGAAGAAAATGTTAGAATTGTTGTTTAGAATGAAATGAGTAACGGCGTTAATAGTATTACTACTGCTACTGGATTTACCTTTAATCAAGATGGATTAACAGTAGAAAAAGAAGGTAGCGAAATGGCAACTTTAATAACTGATGATGGTATGAAGGTGCTGAAGGATGGGGAAGTAATGCTAACAGCTAATAATGTTGGAGTTGATGCGGTTAACCTTCACGCTAACACTTATTTAATTATAGGTAGTAATAGTAGATTTGAAGATTATTTAGATGGCACAAGAACAG
This sequence comes from Clostridia bacterium, assembly GCA_045614835.1. Classification (GTDB taxonomy): domain Bacteria; phylum Bacillota; class Clostridia; order Christensenellales; family UBA1242; genus UBA11490. Next base: position 12,072 of record JAZLDP010000036.1, read on the forward strand.
GTTGCTTCTGGGTAGGCAATTAAGGGAGTGTGAATAATGGCAAATTGGAATAGTGAATGGGTGTATATTGACGCAGCTAGGCAGGTAAGAATGATTTTTTCTTGGAAAATAAATAGCTGTAGTTATAAAAATAAAACCTATGATATAGATTGGGAGATTGAATTAACAACTAGTCCTAGTGGCTCTATACCTGCTACTGAAAGTAGAGCATTAAGGGTAACTATTGATGGAAAGCAAGAAGTATTTTCTGTTAATCTTAAAATGGCTACTAACAGTAATAAAGTTTTAGCAAGTGGCACAAGAACAATAACAAATAACTTTAATATTAACAAAGAAGTGCGATATAATATATTTTTATAGATAGATGCTACTATTTGTAATAAATATAATGGTTAGGTTGATTGGAGTTATTACTTTGATTTAGCTCCATTAGATAATATACCTTATATTGTTTCAGTAACTTCTGCTGTTACTGATGAATAGAATTTTAAATTAGTTTATAATGTTCCTTCATAGAGCATAGTAACAAAACTACAGAGCTGCGTTTCGCTTACTGGAAAATATGCGGATTTACCATATAGAGATGTTAGTAAAAGCTCTACTGAGTATGTTTATAATCTTTCAGAAGCAGAAAGAAATATGCTTAGAGCTGGAATTACTGGCACTACCAGTAGCACAATAAGAGTTTATTTAACAGGCACTCTAGAAAATGGTGAAACTTTTAATACTTACAAAACCATAAAATATAATATTGTTGCTTGCTCTCCGTTATTATCGCCGGAGCTAATTAATATTACTGAAGGAAATATAGCTGATATTGTCGGTGAGGATGTTTTATTAAAAGGCTACAGTAAAGTATAGTTTGCGGTTAACGCTGAGCCAAGAAAGCAAGCTTAGATTGTAAGCCAAAAAGTAGTTAATGGCAGCTAGACGGTTTACGGTGATACAGGAGTAATTAATAAAGTTAATAGCGGTGAATTTGTTTTTACCGTTACGGATAACAGACAACTTAGCAAAAGCTACACAATTACAAAACCTATTGTTAATTACATTGCGTTAACTTGTAATCTAAAGGGAAAAAATCCAACAGCTGAAGGAAACTTAGCGTTACAGATAAGCGGTAATTATTTTGAAGGTGAATTAGGAAAAACGACAAATAATTTAACTGTTTAGTATCGCTATCAACCAGAGGGCGGAGAGTATATAGATTGGGTTACTGTTGAAGGTGTATCTATTAGCGATAATAAATATAATGTTGAATTTGTGGCTACTGGATTAGACTACACTAAAAAGTATTTAGTTTAGGCTCGTGCTGTTGATGTAATTACTACTGTTGAAACTAAAGCTTATGCTGTTAAATCAATCCCTGTGTTTGATTGGGGAGAAGATGATTTTAACTTTAATGTGCCGGTTAACTTTAATGCTCCTATTAATTTTAAGAATAATAGAGTTATGGGTGTTGGCACTAGTGGAGAAAATTATTAGGTTTAGATAGGTGCTAATTATGGTATTCTTATGCGCCCTAATGGTTTAGAAAGTGATGTAGGATAGTTTAAACTAGAAACTACAGGTAATATAAAACATAGTGATACTTATAATGGATATTATCTAACTAATTTATGTGATGCTTTCCATTATACTTGGAGCTTACCAACAGTAGTAACTGATGGAAGTGATTATGATGGTTGTATTTGTTATGCTACATTAAGAGGAAGTAATTTACACTTATAGTTACATATTTATAGAGATGAAGTAGTAAAAACTGTAGGCAATATAGATGAAACTACTATGAGTGTTAGAGTTATACATAATGGTAAGTTAAGAGGAGCAGGCTCAGCAACATTTACTAGTTATAATGGCTCTTCTACTTTTTTTATAACTAACATAAATACAACTGATACAGATATGACTTTTGATGTAGTAATGAAGAATGTAATAGTTGCTAATTATAGCACTTGGAGGGGTAGGGTTTCAGTCCCTGTCACTATTAACTTAACGAATAAAGATGCTTTTGATTATTTAGTTTATACAGATAACTTAGTAAGCTTTAGATATTCAAATGGTATTAGATACCTTAAATTTGGAGTTAAAGAATATCCAGTAGCAAAAAATGCGCCATATGATAGAATTAGTAGCTCTGATTATGATGTTGGCACAGAAATGACATATATTGTATTTAATGGCGAAATAGTTTATTACTAGTGGTAAGAGAGGAATTAGGGAAATGGAATTAATATTAACATTTGGTATACCTACTGCTATAACAGGCTTGGCTATTTGGTGGGTAAAGAAGAAAATGGAGAAAGCAGAAGCTAAACAGCAAGAGAGGGAAAAGAATTAGGAAAAGCTTATACTAATGATGATACAAAGTAGTAAGGCTAATAATGTTGGTATTGAAGCAATAGCTAGAGCAGTATAGCGCATACCAGACGCTCATTGTAACGGAGATATGGAAGCTGCTTTAGAGAAGATGGCTTTAGTCCAGAAGGAAGAGAAAGACTTTCTTATGGAGCGTGGCATAAAGTATATATTTGAGTAAGTAATATAAGCGGAAGGTTTAGATACCTTCCGCTTTTTTGATTTTTTATAAAATTTTTATTATAATATATATACAATAAATAATAAATTTAAAAGGAGTTAATAAAAATGGTTAGCAGCTATGATAAGAAGATTATGGAGTTTGATGTAAGAGAAGGTTATAACGCTTTAATGTGTATGTTTGATGATGATGAACTGGAAGAGATGCGTAAAGAATTAGAAAATGAATACGGATATGATTATAGCTATATCACAATGAAAGAAGCTAAAGAATGTATAATTATTGATTATGTGCGTGAATGGCTTATGGATAATGTTAGGGTAATGAGCCTTTACGGAAGTAGTCAGCTACTAGATATTCTTTGTATGGATTAATAAGGAGTTAATAAAATGGTTATCTGTAGTTATGATGAATGGGAAATCTATTTAGAGAATGGTAGAAGCTACTTAAAAGAGTATGATACTAATACTGTTAAAGAAGTAACACCTATTTTTGCTTTGCCTTATGAGTTGGCTAAAGTTATGAGTGAAGAAGAGCTTTTTGAAGCTGATTTTGAATATGATGTTTCTGGTGAACTAGACACAGATAGAAGCTATTGTTATTGGAAGTATAGATAAGGAGTAATTAAAATGCGGTTAAAAGCAGATATGACTGAAAAACGCGAACAGGCGAAAGAAGAGAGAAGCAGCAATAAGCAAAATGAATTTTATAGAGGTTATTGTCAAGGTATTTATGAAGCTCTGGAGTGGGCAATGGATAGCCGGAGCGATGTCGATTGGTTATTGGCTAAGTTTTGATAGTGAAATTAAAAAAGATAATCTCCCCTTATTTTGAGGGGAGATTTTTTTCTTTTGCTCTTGATTTCTTAATGCGGTTTTGCTATAATCACTTCCGCAGGTGCTGATATAGCTCAGTCGGTAGAGCATCTCACTCGTAATGAGAAGGTCGTCGGTTCAAGTCCGACTATCAGCTCCAAAAGGGAAAAGATTAGTGTAGATTATCTACACTAATCTTTTTTAAATTTGAAAAAATCATATACTATAATCATGTGTCCAGAATGGCATATAATCAACTGGAAACTCAGTATTCAAGCGGACGCACGGACTCTAATATGAGCAGGATGATTCGTAATCAACCAGCCCAAAAATTCAATTCAAATCAACTGGAAACCGTGTAACCAAGCGGTTCCCAGTTTTATTTTTTTTATTGACAACCATATGATTATGTGGTATAAAGTTGTATAATCAACCGTCCACAAACGGAGCATATGATTAAGGAGATGATTTTTATGGCAAAACGCAAGTTTAAAAGTGGAGCTGATATAAACACAACTCTGGATGAAGCATTCCAAGAATTTTATGAAGAGAAGCAGGCTAAAAACTTAGCTCCACAAACACTACGCAATTATAACCAAAGCTACAATCTATTTTGTGATTACCATCAGCTTACTGATACTACTCTATTAGAGGATATTCAATTACCGATGTTTTATCAATGGATAAACCATATGAAAAACAATGAGGTAAGAGCGCAAAGTATTAATCATTATTTGCGTGATTGGCGATGCTTTATGAATTGGGCTTATAGAATGGAGAAGATTAAAGAGCCTATTGTTATTAAAGAAATTGAAGCCCAAGAAGGACTGCCAAAGATGTATGAAGATGATGAAATGGCTATTATGCTTGAAAAGCCAAGAGCAGGTGACGGGTTTAGCGATTGGCGCAGTTGGGCTATTATTTCTACTGTTTATGCTACTGGACTTAGAGCTTCTACACTTTGTGCTTTAACTTTAGAAGATATTAGCTTCCAAAGAGAAGAGATAGTTATTGATAAGCAGAAGAATAAAAAGGCAGGTATATTACCGCTTACACCTGCTCATGCTAATGTTCTTAGAGAGTATATTAAAAAGTGGATGCGTGACGCAGAGCCTACAGACTGGTTATTTCCTTCAATTACTGGAGAGCAGTTTAATCCCGGAGCATTAACACATTCTATACAAAGGTATTGTGACGCTAGAGGTATTAAAGGGCATGGTATACATAGTGTTAGACACAACTTTGCTAGAGATATGATAGTTAATGGTGGCGGTGAGTATCGCTTACAAAAATACTTACAGCATAGCAATATCCAGATGTCACAGCACTATGTTAAGCTATTTAGCGGTGACTTAAAGAAAGACGCTGAAGAGTATAGTCCGCTTGATAATGCTAAGAAGAAAGCAAAGAGAACAAGTGCTTTTAAGAAGAGGTAAATATAATGAAGGAATGGAGAGAAGTAAGCCCTTTGCCGGAGCGCTGCCTAAATTGTGAAGATGCGAAAGAGGGTATTGAGTTAGGTTTAACTCCAGATGCCTACTGTTATAATTGTGATTATGCCCTTGATAGATTTGAATTGGTTGAAAGCAGCGTTTTTTGACTTTCTAAAAAATTTTTGGTAAAATATAAGTAGGTTGAAATACTAATTCATTCTTTCTTTTGGAAAAAAGCCTAGTGCCGAAGAAATGGCACTAGGCTTTTATCATTCACACGCTTCAAAATGCGCTGTATTTGATTTTTTGATTTGGAAGTGAAAGTATACTCTGAAGCGGTAAAAATCCAGTAGAGCGAAAAATAGAGCCTGCTAGGATTATTTGCCGTATTTCTTGTTGAGCTTTTCTCTCCAAGTTTCAACCTTCTCTTCGCCAACAATAATATCAGGGAAGAACTTTTTAACGAAATCTCTACGAATGTTAACAAAGGGGTAATCAGCCTTAACCTTAGTTTCGCTGATAACATTACCTTCCTTATCCTTCTTAACCTGCTTCTTCTGGAAGGGCTTGTTAACGGTTTCCAACAGCCATTCGGTTTCTCCGTTAGCTTCGCAATAGTTAACGACGAAATCCATAATAATGTCTTTGATTGCGGTAGGCTCAAAATCAGCGTCAACACGGTAACGGATGGTGGTAACTTCTACTTCGCCAGTTTCCTTATTCTTCTTCTTCTTAATCTCTTTGGTTACATACTTAGCTGCCATTGTGGTTATCAATCCTTTCTATTTATAAATATGGCTGATACCATAATAGCACAATCTAGCCTAAAAGCAACTAGTAAGTGAAAAATTTTTTAGAATTTTAGGACAAAGTAGGGAAATTATTGGGTTTTGGTTTTCTTATATAGTGTAGGGTAGTGAGCGTTACCTTATTTCATTACTGCTTATAGATTGTTAAGCATTTAAATTTTTCTCCTTTCTCATATAGTAGGGTAGTTAGTAGGATTAACTGCCCTACATTTTTTTAAAGAGAAATGGGACACAAACTGATAATTAAATTAACTCAAAGGAGATATATAAATGAAAGAAATAAAAGATTATTAGATTAAGTGCCGGATGACACAAACAGAAAAAGAGCAGATATTTAAATACTGCGAATTACACGGTTTAAGTATTAGTGAGTTTATTAGAATGGCTTGTAATAAAATTTTTGATAAGGAGGAAGGTAAGAATGTTTAATAGCAATCCTAACTAGAAAAGTATTAACATCCAGAAGGAAACAAGCAATAAAGATAATAAGTATGGTATTTTTAATTTAGAAGCACTTAATATAGCAATGATAGATTTAAAAGGTGAAACTTTCAAATTGTGGTGCTACTTAAATAAGAATTAGAATGGCTACACCTGCGCTCTTTCTAAAGTTGATGCTATCAGATGGGGAGTAGGAAGTAAAAGCAGCTATGATAGAGCAGTTAAAGAATTAATTAATAAAGGCTACTTAGTTGAAACTTCTTCTAACCATTATAATTTCTATGAGATATACAAAGAAGAGTATAGGAAAGAGGAAGAAATGATAGTAACAGTAAATAAGAGTTAAATAGGTATATTCAAAATGAATATAGGTATATTCAAAATGAGTATAGGGTATACCCAAAATGAATATAGAAATATTACAATATAATACAAGAATAATACACTTAGAAAGAGTTATATCACTGCGTGATATAACTCTTTCTTTATGGACTTACAAAACCAAAAGATAAGGAGAATTAGTATGGAAAGAATTATTAAAAGGAGCTATGAAGAATAGCACAATGAAATTAGAGAAGTAGTAACAAACGCAATACAATTAGAGATAATGCTAATGTTAGCTGAAGAAAGATTAGAAAGAAAGAAGCGTGATAGCAATGGTTAAGAATTTTTATAGAGATTTAAATAAAGCTAGAAGCGCAGAAAAATTAGTTAAAGATGTATTTAGTTAGCTAACAGATAATTATGATTTTGAGGAAGTCGGCAATAATAGAGCATATTTTCACAAAGGTGATATTATCGCTACTGGAAAAGATGGAAGAAAGATAATGATAGAGGTTAAAGACGATGGAGTTATTTATAAAAGCGGTAATGTGCTTTGTGAGGAAGAAGTTTATTATGATGAAATACAAGATTATATAAAAGGAAATATGTATAGCGATTACTAGATTTATTGCGTAGTGAGTTAGCCGGAAAGAGCTATATATGTAATTGATTTTAATAAGCTTAGAGAGAATTACAAAAAAGGCGAATATAAAGAAATTAAGCATTATGATTAGACTTCTATTTGCTATTTGTGTAATTTAGCGCAGGTAAAGCAATGGGGAGCATTAATTAAGAAAGTTAAATATTAATGGAGGTATTACTATGTTAGAAATTGTATTTACTATTATTTTAATTCCAGTAGCTATAACAGCTATGTTATTTACTGCTGCTTTTGGAATTGGATTATTTAAGGCGGTATTTAAAAAGAGGGATAAGTAAGCTACTTATCCCTTCACTATTGGACGGTTATAGGCAATAACGCAGAAACAGATTTTATAGATAATAATGGAGGTGTTTTTATGCCAAGAAGTAAAATCTTAACGGCAAAAGAAAAGGCTTTCTGTGAGTAGTATATTTTATGTGGCTCTGCTACTAAAGCTTATTTAAATGCTTATGGGGGAACATATGAAACTGCTAACGCTACTGGATGGAAGATATTAAGAAAGCCAGAAGCAAAAGAATATATAGAGAAATTACAAAAAGAAGCTTATGAAGCAGCTTTAATTAATGCGGAAAGAGTGGCACTTAAATTAGCGGATATAGCTTTTAGTGATAAAGGTGATGAATACTATGGAGCGCAAGCACAATTAAAAGCATTAGATTTGTTATAGAAGCAGTTAGGACTACAACAGCAAAAGATTAAAGCAGATATAGATACTGATATTACAATTAATATAGAGGAATGAGGGATTATTTAATGTTTATATTGATAGCTTGTGAAGAAAGTTAGAGAGTGTGTAAAGCATTTAGGGATAAAGGGCATAAAGCATTTAGTTGTGATATTATTGATACTTCTGGAGAGCATCCAGAGTGGCATATTAAACAGGATGTTTTACCGCTATTAAATGGTTATTGTAGTTTTACTACTTGTGATGGCTCAGCGCACATTATTAATTAGAAGTGGGATATGATTATAGCTTTTCCACCTTGCACTCATTTAGCTGCTGCCGGAGCTATGTATTATGAAGAAAAACGCAAGGACGGTAGACAGAGAGAAGGTATAGAGTTTTTTTGTCGCTTCTTAACTGCTGATTGTGAAAAAATAGCTATTGAAAATCCTGTAGGTATTATAAGCGGTAAGTATATCAAGACTTGGTTTCCAGACTTGTGTAAAAAATATGGATTACCCAGGAAGTGTAATCAAACTATTTAGCCTTGGCAGTTTGGAGATAATTTTAAGAAAAAAACTTGTTTATGGTTAAAAGGACTGCCGGAGCTAATCCCTTATTACACAGAAGAGCCTAATTTAGAATACAAAGAATGGATAGATAAAAAAACAGGGCGAAAGAAAAGATAGGCGCAATGGTATTATGATGCTTATTGTATGCCCGCATCTGAGAGAGCAAAAATTAGGAGTAAAACTTTTGAAGGTATAGCTAAAGCTATGGCTGATTAGTGGGGTTAATTGATGGCTAACATCAATCTTAATTTAAAAAAATCTCTGTTTGTCCCTAAGTTTTATCCTTACCTTTTGGATTACTCCCATAGATGGGAGATTTATATGGGTAGTGCCGGAAGTGCTAAATCTTATTTTATTACATAGAAGATAATTGTTAGATGTTGTAGAGAGAAGATTAAGGTATTGGTTTGTAGAAGGACAGCATCGACAATTAGAAATACTTGTTTCAGCTTGTTTAAGGATATTCTTACTAAGTGGTAGCTAATGGAATATGTAAAGGTTAGAGAAACTGACTTTAATATTAAGTTTCCTAATGGTAGTGAGATAATCTTTATGGGTTTGGATGAAGAAACTAAACTATTATCTCTTAATAATATTGGAGCTATCTTTATTGAAGAAGCTTATGAAGTGCCAAAAGAAATAGTAGAATAGTTAAATCTGCGCCTTAGAGGTATGACGCAGAATTAGCAAATATATATAGCTTTCAATCCAATATCAAAAAACAGTTGGTTATATGACTTCTGCGTTAATAATCCACCTGCTTCTTTTATCTTTATACATTCTACTTATAGGGATAATCCTTTTTTAAATGCGGAGTATATTAAAGCACTAGAAGAGCTATATTAGAGAAATCCGCAAAAGGCTAAGATATTCTGTGATGGTGAATGGGGAGTAGACGCTGAAGGATTAGTTATTACAAATTGGCGCAAAGAAGAATTTGATAGTATGGCTTTGTCTGCTTCTGGATTAGAGCATAGGGTAGGAATGGATTTAGGTTGGATAGATAAGAGTGCTATAATTGATACTCTTTATGATAAAGAAAATCATACTATTTATGTATTTAATGAGTTTTATAAAAGTGGTTGTTAGCTATCAGAGCTAGCGGACGCTATAAGAGATATGAAGCTTACAAAATCAAAAATCTATGTAGACGCAGCTGAGCCTAGAAGTATTTAGTTTTTCAAAAATGAGGGTATTAACGCTACGCCTTGCGCCAAAGGCAAAGATAGCGTTAAAGCCGGACTAATGTTTTTACAAGATAATCTAATTGTAGTTCACCCTAGCTGTAAAAATTTTATTATGGAGCTAGAAAACTTCAGTTACAAAAAATCTAAAGTTACTGGAGAATGGACTGAAGAAACAACGCACGAATGGAGTCACGCAATAGACGCTTGTAGATATGGCTACAGCGATATTTACACAAATAAGAAAATGAAAACAATTAATAAAGCTGCTTTAAGTTTATAAGGAGGTTATTAAGATGGTTGAATATTTATATAACGCAATCAGAGCTACAGCAGGTGAGATTATAGGATTAACTGCGCTAATCACTAATGAAAATGGTGATAGATTACAAGGAACTTTTAGAATTTCTTTGTTTAATGATGAAGATTAGGAAATCTTTACAGAAGTTGGTTTAGATTTAGGGAATGGTGTATGGGTTTTCGGTATACCTGCTAATGTTACT
>JAZLDP010000037.1:0-4319 GCA_045614835.1 Clostridia bacterium
GTTGTTGCTCGTGGTATGGGTACTTGTTGTGTATCTGGCTGTGGCGAAATTAAGATGGATGAAGAGAACAAGAGATTTACTCTTGCTGGTAAGACTTTCACAGAGGGAGACTACATTTCTCTTGATGGTTCTACAGGTAACATTTATGATATTGCTATTAAGACAGTTCCTGCTGACCCAAATAGCGGTTACTTTGGAAGAATCATGAAACTCGCTGACAAGTATAAGAAACTTGGCGTTAGAACAAACGCTGATAGTCCAGAAGATGCTAGAAGAGCAGTTGAATTAGGTGCTCAAGGTATCGGTCTATGTAGAACTGAGCATATGTTCTTTGCTCCAGATAGAATTGGCGCATTCAGAGAGATGATTTGTTCTGATAGTGTTGAAGAGAGAAAAGTTGCTCTTGACAAAATCGAACCAATGCAACAATCAGACTTCGAAGGTCTTATGGAGGCACTTGAGGGTCAACCAGTTGTAATTAGATACTTAGATCCTCCTCTACATGAGTTCGTACCTACTGAAGAAGCAGATATCAATGCTCTTGCTAAAGCAAAAGGTAAAACTCCTGCTCAAATCAGAGAGTATATCGTAGCTCTTCACGAGACTAACCCAATGATGGGACACAGAGGTTGTAGACTTGCTGTTACTTACCCAGAAATTGCTGTTATGCAAACTAAAGCAGTTATCAAAGCTGCTATCAATGTTCAAAAGAGACACGCTGATTGGAATGTAGTTCCTGAGATTATGATTCCACTTGTTGGCGAAATCAAAGAACTTGAATTCGTTAAGAAAGTTGTAGTAGAGACTGCTGATGCAGTTATCGCTGAGGCTGGTGTTAAACTTCACTATGAAGTTGGTACTATGATTGAAATTCCTCGTGCTGCACTTACTTCTGATGAAATTGCTAAAGAAGCAGAATTCTTCTGTTTCGGTACTAATGACTTAACACAAATGACTTTCGGTTTCAGTAGAGATGACGCTGGTAAATTCTTACCATCATACTACTCAAGCAAAATCTACGAAAGCGACCCATTTGCTAGACTTGACACAACTGGTGTTGGTAAGTTAATGGAGATGTCTGTTAAACTTGGTAGAGCAACAAGACCAAATCTTCACATCGGTATCTGTGGTGAGCACGGTGGTGACCCATCATCTATCGAATTCTGTCATAAGATTGGTTTAGATTATGTATCTTGTTCTCCATACAGAGTACCTATTGCTAGACTTGCTGCTGCACAATCTGCAATCAGAAATAAATAATCTATATTGATTAAATTGCAAACCAATTAGGATAACCTAGTTGGTTTGTTTTTTGTTGCAATTGTATGTGGTGATAGTGAACTAGTGTTTATAAGTGTTGTTTTTGTCAATAAATATACACAATTTGCGTAAAAACACATAAATATTGCTAATATGTATACATATAATAGAATAAATATACAAAATTACTTGTGCTTATTATTTTTTAATAGGGGTATTGAACTTATTAATAGATTATGTTAAAATAAAGTTACTTTTAAAAGTAATTGGGGGTAATTATGGACAAGAAAAAGGTAGGAACTATTGCTGGTGTTTTTGCAGCAGGTATGATTTTAGGTAGTACAACTATTGGACCATTTGGTTTGTTTAACAATGAAAATATTAAGCAAGAATATAATGATGCCGCATCTAAACCTATTGTAACTAAAGCTGACGAAGAGAGATTAGAAAGATTAAGAAAATATAAGACAATATCTGATATTCATTCTTATATTGGTGCTTTTGGTCTTGCAGCTGCAGCAGGTGCGGGTATGGGTGCTCTTGCTGGAACATTATCTAAAGACAGCAAAGAAGAGAACGAAGAAGAGAATGTTATGTAATAAAATTGACCAGTGATTTTGAAGTGAACCTCGTATGGGCACTTCATCTTGACTGGTCTTTTTGTTTGTTTTAATACAATTATTTGTATTATTTGAAAGTGTTATTATATTAATATTTAAGTATATAAAAAATTTTTGAAAAAATTTAAATTTAGGTATTGAAATTTTAGAAAGCCTATGATATACTCTCATAATCTACTTAAGGGAATTAAAAAATATTTAAAATTATGGGGGATAAAAATTATGGGAAATAAAAAAGTACAAGATTATTTACTTGCTGCAGGTCTTACGTTAGGTATTGCTGCAGGTGCAGTTGCTGGAGGCAAAATGCTAGTTGATATGGACCAATTATCTACAGCAAGAACTGAGAAAGATAAAATTAGAACAGCTGTTATTTCAACAGAGACTTTCAGAGATATGAAGTCTAGTGCAGAAGAAGCGGTTGACCTAGTTTATGGCTTAGGATTGATTGATGCCAAAGAACATTCTAAACTAGAGGGCAAGATTAATACTGAAGATTTTGCATACAATAACAGAAACAAATTGGTAGACCCTAGTACTGCAACAAGTTGGGAAAATGCGGTATCTGATGAATATACTGAAATGGGAGAAATGTGTACATCAGCAATTACTGCAGGTGGTGCACTAGCAGTTGCTGGATTTATTGCAATCAATATGGCTTATAGAAAAGGTAAAGAAGCAGAAGCATCTACCATCAAAAAGTCAGCAGAAGTAGAAGAGCCTGTATTATAATAGAACCAAAAACACATTATATCTTAATGTGTTTTTTGTTTTGTATAGATAAATGTATTATTTTGATTTTTAAAAGTTAAAACAAGTTTAATATTTAATTGATTATTTTTAAGATTTAAATAATTGTATTTGGTTCAATAAAATATTAAAAATATAGTCATTTTTTATAAAAATAACATAAAAATGCTATTATATGTAAAATTTTTAAAAAATATTCAAAAAAATAAAGGAAAAGTAGTTTTTGTTTCGTATTAACTTAGTGTAGTGAAAAATTAGGAGAAAGTTTTGAGTAAAGGATTTTCACAAGATTGGCTAGATAAACTAAAGTCTAGTAACGATATTGTTACAGTTGCAAGTAAGTACATAAACCTTAGTCGAAAAGGTAAAACTTGGTGGGCGTGTTGTCCGTTCCATTTCGAGAAGACTGCTTCGTTTGCTATCAATGAGTATGAACAGTATTATCATTGTTTTGGCTGTGGTGCAAGTGGTGATGTTATCAAGTTTGTCGAGAAGTTCGAAGCACTTGATTTCTATGATGCTTGTAAAAAACTTGCAGAGTATGCTGGTATGGAATTGCCAGAATATGAATTAGATGAGAATTTAGTAAAAACAAAGAAAAAAAGAGAAAGAATATATCAAACTTTAGTTGATACTGCTAAGTTTTATTACAGCAATTTAAAAGGTGATAATGCTAGACCGGCTCTTGAGTATCTTGCAAAAAGAAAATTAGATACTGCTACTATCAAGGAATTCGGTATTGGTTATAGTACTGGTTGGAATGAATTGGTTGTGCATCTAAAAAGTCTAGGTTATACCGAAGAAGAGATGTTAGATGCTGGAGTTGCTGAGAAAAAAGATGGTGGCAAATTATACGATTGCTTTGGTAAACGACTATGCTTCCCAATCTTCAATATATATGGTAATGTGGTTGGTTTTAGCGCAAGAGTTCTTGAAAAGACAGATTTTGCTAAGTATAAGAATACTGCACAAACTCTTGTATTTGATAAGAGTAGATGTATTTATGGTATTACACAACTTAAGAAATTAAAGAATACTGAGAAGATTAATGAGATTGTTATAGTAGAGGGACAGATGGATGTTATCTCTCTATATAAGTGTGGTGTTAAGAATGCTGTAGCTTGTATGGGAACTGCATTAACAATTAATCACGCCAAAGATTTGAAGAGGTTTGCAGATAAAGTAATTCTTTGTTTTGATGGCGATAATGCAGGAAAAAAAGCAACTTTGCGTAGTATTGATATTCTTGTCAATGCTGGACTAAATGTATATGTTGTAACAATCCCAAATGGTCACGACCCAGATGAATATGTTAATATGTTCGGCAAAGATGAGTGGGACAAGTTAATGGCAAGTTCTCTATATTGGGTTGAGTTCTTAATCAAAGACTTGGCGAAGTCTTATAACCTTGATAAAGTTGATGAGAAGAATAAGTTTATTAATGATGCACTTGGAGTTATCAAAAAACTTCAAACTCAAAGTGAACAAGAATTGTATTTGAAGATGGTTCAAGAGCTAACTAATGTTGTTATGTCAGTTCTGAAAGGTGACTTAAATAACTTATCAGATAAAGTTGAAATCAAAGAAAATGTTGTTAACAAAGATAAACTACCAACAACTAATGAAAATAAATATGCAAAATCTATTAAGTTTGTTTTGGCTGCTTTGTTATTTAAGAAAGATTATGCT
>JAZLDP010000038.1:0-5506 GCA_045614835.1 Clostridia bacterium
GCTATTAGTGATATGACTAGTTGAAGCATTATCATAAGAAACTTTTACTCCACTATTATCTCCGAAGCCTTTAAGGATAATTGGACTATCCTCTTGGATTTTTCCATCTGAAGAAACTTTCAAGTCTAGCATATCTTGTCTCTCAACAGAGAAGCCTTCTTTTAGTGATAGTGAAAAGTGAGTGAATTCTACATTATAATGATAATCTTTGAAATATGCAGTTGTGCTATCTGGTACTGATTTGACTTCAAGTGAGATTTTGTCTGTATTGTTACCATATATGGTCTTTAAGTTATCCATAAGAGAAGTAACTTGGTTGTAGGCTATAGAAATTCTCTTGTCTGCATCAGTAGAAAGTTCGTATTTGAAGGTGTATGTGAAGTAATGTTCATCTGATGCTGTGCCTGAATTACGGATATAGTAATAAGGTCTAACATTATCTTTGCTATCTTTATCAGTTTTGTCTTGAACAAGTCCAGAAGAGTGGATATCTCCTACTTGTTGTAGTCCGAATATCAATTTTTCGTTAGAAAGGTGATTAGATTGAATAGTTGTCAAATCAATGTTGTTATCGTTTAGATTAACTTTCTTAATAATAGTAGAGAAGTCTGATTTGATTTCAAAAGTTGCACTACCAACTGTAATTGTTCCACCTGCAATATTGCAAGTTAGGAAGTTGGATATGTTGGTAAGGTGTTCATTGGTAATTCCGTTGTGGGCTAGGTTAATTCCTTGTAGAGTACTAGGGAATTCGAACTGTACTAGTTCGGTTATATCTGTAACCCCTGTGTTACTTAAATCTAACTGATAGTTAAGTGCGGTTGTTGTTTCTACTCCGCCTTCACCTGTGGTAGTGGTAGGCTTATAGTTCTCGTGAACCATAAAGTCATCAGTGTAGAAATTGTCTTTGTCGGTTTTGCCAAGTAGAGTTCTTAGTGCTTTTGCTAACTTTTCGTTGGTAATTGTAATGCTGTTGTTTTGCGGTGCAGTAATAGAAATTGGTGGTGTAGAGTATACATCTGCACGAGTAATAAGAGTGTTGCCTGTTACTGCTACAACACCTAGACCAAATACTGCTAACCATTTAACAATTGTTCTTTTCCCCATCTTTCACCTACTTTAACTATAGTAGTTTTTTGGCTACTTTAGTTTATGAGTTCTTTTCGTTCTTATTTGTATTTTAGCACATTTTATAAAACTAGTACAAATGAATAATAAAAAAACCAACCTGAATTATGGTGTTTGAACCTTAAAACTGGCTGGTTTTATTGTTATTACAATAAAGTTGTTTTTTTTGTTTGTATTTTTTAAGTATATGAAACCAACTTAAATTTAAGTATTATTTATTGAAAGGTTTGATTTCTTTCTTGCCACCCATATACATTTGAAGTGGTTCTGGAATAAGAATTGTACCATCTTCTTGATAGTTGTTCTCAAGTAATGCAATAAGTGCTCTAGTACTAGCAAGAACTGTATTATTAAGAGTGTGCAAGTGATAGTTGCCTTTCTCGCCTTTAGCTCTAATGCCAAGTCTTCTAGCTTGGGCATCTCCAAGGTTTGAACAAGAACATACCTCGAAGTATTTTTGTTGTCTAGGGCTCCAAGCCTCAATATCACAAGACTTAACTTTTAGGTCAGCCAAGTCTCCACTACAACACTCAAGTGTTCTAACTGGAATATTTAAACTTCTGAATAGTTCTACAGAGAAGTTCCACATTTTTTCGTACCAAGCCATACTTTCTTCTGGTTTACAAAGAACTACCATTTCTTGTTTCTCGAATTGGTGAACTCTATATATTCCTCTTTCTTCGATACCGTGTGCACCAACTTCTTTTCTGAAACAAGGGCTATAAGATGTCATTGTGATAGGTAGGCTCTTCTCAGCAATAATTTGGTCTTTGAATTTACCAATCATACTGTGTTCGCTTGTACCGATAAGATATAGGTCCTCGCCCTCAATCTTGTACATCATAGCGTCCATTTCAGCGAAACTCATAACGCCATTAACAACGTCTCCTCTAATCATAAATGGAGGGATACAGTAGGTGAAACCTTTGTCAATCATAAAGTCTCTAGCATAACTAATCATAGCACTAACAAGTCTAGCACCATCACCCATAAGGTAATAGAAACCATTACCGCTAGTTCTACCAGAACTTTCTTTGTCTAGTGCACAGAAACTATCTAAGATATCTGCGTGATAAGGAATTTCATAAGCAGGAACTTTAGCCTCGCCAAATCTGATAAGTTCAACATTTTCGCTATCATCTTTTCCCACAGGAACACTAGCATCAATGATGTTAGGGATAGCCATCATAATTTTCTTGATTTCGGCTTGAAGTTCTGTCTCTCTTACTTCGTTGTTTTTAAGTGTTTCATTAATCTTTCCAACTTCTAGTTTTACGGCATTTGCCTCTTCGATTTTCTTGTCTCTCATAAGACCACCGATTTGTGTGCTAAGAGTATTTCTTTGTGCTCTTAGGTTGTCGCAGTCAAGTTTGATTTGTCTGAACTCTGCGTCTAATTTTTGAACCTCATCTACAAGTCCTACTTTGTCTTGTTTGAACTTCTTAATCATATTGTCTTTAACAAGTTGTGGGTTGGTTCTAATTAAATTAATATCAATCATTTTCTATCTCCTTTTGTTTAAAAATATATTGTTAATTAACACAAACATAGTACTTATTGACAATAACTATATATTTATATTGTTGGAAAGATTAAATAAAATACAAATATTATAGTTGTGGTAATATAAGTAAAGGGTTTGTATTGTATAGGTTTTCTAGATGGTTAAAAATAAAAAAACTCACCTCTAGAAAAATCCTAGAGATGAGAGTAATTTCCCACGGTGCCACTCTAATTGAAATGCAAAAAACTTTTTACATTTCCCCTTGAATAGTTTAGTCCTCCACGCATAAAACTTTAATGCCTTGCTTATCGCAAAAATCTTCTTGGGTGGAAAGAATGGTAAGTGTATAATTTATCTCTCAGCATAATGATAAAATCTCTGGTATATCTTTCTCCGTTCCTATGTCCCATATCAACAATTGTGGAAATTTAGTTGTGTTCAAGTTCTAGTAAATTTAATAACCAAAACTTATGATATAGTATACCCAATTTTTTTTATTTGTCAATGGTTTGGTGTGCTTTTGGTGTGTTAAATTATTAATTGATTTTTGTAATAATAAATTTCTTAACTACGGTTTTGTACGATAATGTGTTATATGATTTTGCTGAATTTAATTTTCTTAGGTTTGTATAGGATTTAATTTGTTAATAATTGAGTAGTGAATAATTCAAAAGGAGATTGATATGGTAGATTTTAATTCAAGCAAAACTAAACTTAATCTTGCTCGTGCTTTCGCAGGAGAGAGTCAAGATGGAGCAAGGTATCAGTTCCTAGCTAAACAAGCTTTGAACGAAGGATACTATTATATGCAAATGATTTTTAAAACACACGCCAAAAATGAAATGGCTCATGCTAAGAGGTTCTTTGATTTGCTCAATGAGTATAGTGATGAGAAACTAAAAAACATTGACTTGACTGGAGGTTATCCTTTTACTACAGGAACACTACTTGAGAGTATCAAAGATACTATGGATACCGAGCAGTCGCAAAGTGATGTTATTTATGCTGACTTTGCCGAAACTGCCGAGAGCGAGGGGTATCCGGAAATTGCTAAAGCTTTTCTTTATGCTGGTAGTGTTGAGAACTGCCACAAGCTTATGCTTCAGCAATTATATGAGAAACTTAAAGATAACAAATTATACTGCTCTAAAGAGCCCACCAAGTGGAAGTGTAGCAATTGTGGTTTTGAGCATACTAGTGAGGAGTGTTGGGAGACCTGTCCTAGTTGTCTTATGGGTCAGGGCTATGCAGAGATTAAGATTGATATGAATTCGGGAGACTAAAAGAAAAACACTACCTGTGCTTTAGGTAGTGTTTATTTTTTTATCTATCGACCATTAGAGTATATCCAATTCCACCTACATTGGTAGAAATGTATAGTAGAATATTTCCATCATCAGAATATCCCCAGTAATTAAGAACTCTATTAGTTGAAACAAAGTTGTTTAGTTCTAATAATTTTTTGCCTTCGATATTATAGAATTCATAAGTGTAGGTTTCGCCATTTTTTCTAATTCTAGTGATAATGCTTACACCATCTGCTAGTATTTGGTCGTTGTAACCAACATACTCAACTCCGTTATAGGTGTAGGTTTCGCTATCTTGTTTTTTGCTAACTAGAGGTGTGCCTTGTCTAACTCCTAGTGTTTCTAGGTAGTACTCGGTATAAGTACCATCTGCTTTCTTAGAAGTGGTTTCAACCATATAGTATTTTTCGTTATAAACATTTTTAATTTTATTTGTGAAATATTGCTTTACAACTATACCATCTAGTGAACATACATAAGTGTATCCAGTAGCGGTCTTAGATAACATAATTGCGTTGCCTGTAGTGAAGTAATTATCGTAGTTGCCTAGATATGCAATTAGATTGTAGTTGTTGTCTATTAGATATTGTCCTTGAGTGTTCTCAACTAGATATCTATCTTTGGATATTTGTGCGATTGTATCGATTTCGTAGCCAATCTCTTTGGTTTTTAGGTAATCATTAACTAGTAATAATTGGCTATCTTGAAGTGTTTTGTCTTTAATTTTTCTAGCAGTAATAAGTACTGTTTCGGAGTTAAATGAGTTGTTAAAATCGGTAATTAAATACTTAAATTTCTCTTTCTTGTAGTTGCCGGTTTTTAGGTTAAATGAATAGGTTTCTAATTGGTAATAAGTTGTTGTTGTGCTTGAATAATTTTCTTGAACTTCAGCATAATCATAATCATCTTCACTACAAGGTGTTTTGAATTGGATAAATATTTTGTTGCCAATTGGCACCATTGATGAAATGTGTTCGGTAGAAATCTCTGCAGAGCCAATGTTATTAAGGTTGATATCGTATGCTGTTAGGTTTAGTAGAGGTGCGCCATCTAAACTTGCTCTTTCAGAAATGGTATAGAAAGCTGGTTCGTTATTTTTAAGTATTGTCATTTGAAGTTCGGTATCACTTAGTTCTACTGAATTACCTAGTAAGTTGTTGGTTTGGATAAGTTCCCTTTGTTTGTCTTCAACTTTGTAGAAGTTTTGATAAGTTTTGCCATCTGTAGTAGTGATTGTCCAAACTTCATAATTGTACTTGCCTTCTACAATATAACTAGTAGAATAATTAACATTAGAAACATAAACTTTCTCGTTAGTATAGCGGTTTTTTGTGGTTACTTTTACGCCTTTTCTTTTCTCGCTAGTGTTTAGTTTTCTTTGTTTGATATATACATAATTTTCTTCTTTTTCGCTATCATACTCGGTAATCTTTAAGTCCAATCCATCATCATTATGGAAGGTGATTTTGTTGGATATTTCGCCGAACTTGTTGCCTAGTTTGAAGATTGTGTCTCCAGTATTAACACCATTACATTGTAGGTTGATAGGAGTGATTTTTGAGAACTC
>JAZLDP010000039.1:0-9712 GCA_045614835.1 Clostridia bacterium
AACTTTAACAACTTTTAAATTTTGAACAGTAACTTTTTCGTTACCCCATCTACCAGCCATTTTCTTACCTTTGAAAACTTTAGCTGGGAAAGTGTTAGCACCGATAGAACCAACGTGTCTATGGATAGGACCACCACCGTGGCTCATCTTTTGTCTATGGAAGTTCCATTTAGCGATTGTACCGCTAGTACCGTGACCTTTAGAAGTACCAACTACATCAACAATGTCGCCTTCAGCGAAAATGTCGCAAGCAATTTTGTCGCCTAGTTTGTATTCATTAGCGTTATCTAATTTAAATTCTTTAAGATATTTTTTAGCAGAGATTTCTGCTTTCTTCAATGCACCAAGCATTGGTTTGTTGATAAGACTTTCTCTAACATCACCATAAGCAAGTTGTACTGCACTATAACCATCGTTTTCAACAGTCTTGATTTGAGAAACAAAACAAGGACCTGCCTCAACAACTGTAACAGGGACAACTAAACCATTGTTATCGAATATCTGAGTCATACCAAGTTTTTTGCCTAATATTGCTTTTTTCATTATTTATAATCCTCCCTGTCCTTAAAGTTTAATATTGATGTCTACACCTGCAGGAAGTTCTAACTTCATAAGAGCATCAACTGCTTTTGCTGAAGGACTGTAAATATCAATTAGTCTTTTATGTGTTCTTAGTTCGAACTGCTCACGACTATCTTTATATTTGTGAGTAGCACGAAGAATTGTAACCACTTCTCTATTTGTTGGAAGTGGAATTGGACCACTAATCTTTGCACCAAATTTAAGAGCTGTATCAACGATTCTCTTACTAGCTACATCAATTAGGTTGTGGTCGAATGCATTTAATTTGATTCTGATTTTTTGTGTTGCCATTAATTTTTCTCCTTTAATTAATTTGCCTAAGAACTTTTTAGTTCGCATTAGTGAGATAAAGTCTATAAACCGCAAAAATCCCTTTTGAAAACTAATATCCATCATTTTCAAAAAGAATAAATATGTATCGTTCTAACACTTTACCGTGTGTTCACTAGCCGTAATCAAAAAAAATATGCGAGTTCTTAGTCGTTTACAATCTATGCGTAAACACTTCAATAGATGTAAATTATCCCTATAATTCGGCATTTTATTGGGTAACTTCACACCAAGCAATATATTACAGCATATATATTCTATCTAAAAAAGTCCCTAAAGTCAACACTTTTTTGAAAATTTTTTAAATTTTTTGTAACTTTTTTATTTTTTTGAAAATTTTTTAATTTTTATGATAAATTATCTCAAAACACACAAAAAAACATTATTCCACTTCTTCCCCATTCCCATATATTAATATGCTTCATATAATATTATAAGTATATTATATAATATATACAGCAAAAAGTCAATACCCCACTTTAAAATAGCACTAAATAAACACCAATAAGACAAAAGAATATAAAAAAATAAAAAGCCTATACCTAAATAGATATAGACTTAAAATAGTAATATAAATAAAGACTACTTGTTGTTTTCGTTTAGTTTCTCTAGTAACATATTTACATCAAAACCGTGAACAGCACTAGCTTCTTCTAAACTTTCCATTTGACTCATTGGACAATGAACACAATGCATTCCAAAGCCTTGTAAAATAACTTCTGCATTAGGATTTAATTTTAATGCTTCACCAATAGTTGTGTCTTTAGTAATTTTAGCCATATTAACTCTCCTTATATTTAACTCACTTTATTTTAGCACAAATATTAAATATTATCAATTAATCTTTCGAACAGTATCCCAAATTAATCAAATTTAGTTCCACAATTTATGCAAATTTTCGCACCCTTAACATTTTTCTTATTGCACACTTTACAGATTGAAAAATCTTCTGATATTGGTGTTTTTTGAGTAGTTTGCATAATACTATTATTTGTAGCCTTTTGTACACTTGCAGATACAGGAACTCTTATCTCCGCTTTTTCTTCTATACCTAAAGTCTTTTTTATATCAAAAGTAGGAACATTAGTCTTATGAGTGCTTAGATATTCATTAACCTTGCCCTGATGTTTTTTCGCAAAATTAACCGACTTTAATTTTACATTAGATATAAATAACCCCTCTCTATCTAAAGCATCTTGCATATCAGTATTAATAATACTCTCAACATATTCTTGATTATTTAGTACCATATCAGTCGGAATTTTATTCTTTTGAATTAATTTGTTTACCTTATTTCCAACAATCAGACTAAGTTTATTATTTATTTCTTTATTTTTAATTTTACCTTTATGAGCAATTAAAGCTTTTACAATAGAACCTGCATCTAAAATTTTGACATTACAAGTACCAGCCAGACAACCCTTTACCTTACCAAAAGTAGTTGATTTAGACTTAAAAGGATTATTTGACACATAATTAAAATGCTTAAACTCTTCCAAATTAACATAGTATATGTCAGCCTTAATCTTCTTAATTTTATAGCCTTTTTTTGTCTGTCTCTCTATTTTTGCTTTACCATAAGTTTCTGGAATACTATCACCATTTATTCTATATTTACCTGTGAACACAACATCACAAACTCTACCTTTATAAACAATTACACAGGCATTCTTTTCCCTAACATAAATATTTTTTGATAAATATAGTTTTCTTTTATTCAAACGAAAAACAAGGCGACTATCTATCTCATCACCACATTCAATGTTTTTATTAAAAAGTTCCTTTAGTTTCTTAAATAATCCCATTATACCCAAGTAAAAATAAAATTTGATTAAATATATTTTATCATATAAAACAAATTACTACAAATTAAAACATTGTCAATTAACTCAAAAAGGCATATAAAATTAACTCTAACAATATAATTTAGTACAAAGTTCAATTGGAGAAAATCAATGTACAAAATTTCTGAAATCATTTCACTACCAGTAATTACTCTATATGAAAGTGAATTCCAAGGCACAGCTTATAATATTATCTTTGATTGCAAAACTCAAAAATGTAAATTTTTGTGTTTACTTAATGAGGAAGATAATATTGAAAAAGTAGTTAATATTGATGACATTTATAAAATTGGCACACACTGTATATTCATAAAAAACACTAGTTGTATTGAATTAAAAAGTAATTACGATTATTTGGCTTGTAACTATTCTTCACTTATTAATCTGCCAATATACAGTTTAAACGGAGAAAATGTTGGCACAACACTTGATATCGAGCTAGACAATAGATTTAATCTAGAAAAAATCCATCTAAATAACGGTAATATATTAGACAAAAATACACTTGTTAATATTGGTAAATCAACAATATTAATTAGCGATACTAATGTAAACATATCTAAATTTAAACCAAAACTAAAACCAGCACCAAAAAAAGATTGCCCAAATAAAGTGATAATTCTATCTGAACTAGAGGAAATAAACAATACTAATATACCATATCAAAACAATATAGAAAACAAACAACAAAGCAGAATTATCACAGATTATCGTTTCTTAATAAATAGAAAAATCACTAAAGACATACTTGCATTAAACGGAGAGATAATTGCCAAACAAAATAGTAAAGTTACAAAAGAAATAATTAATAAAGCAAGTTTATATGGAAAACTTATGGAAATTGCTAGATACAGCAAAAAAGAACTAACCTAAACTGGTTAGTTCTTTTATTAATTATTTCTTAAGATTTTTAGCTGAACTTAATAAACTTTGAAGTGAAGTTTTCTTAGGTTCTTCAGCAGGTTGCTCTACTGGAGCAGCAGGTTGTTCTTCAACTACAGGAGTTTCTTCTACTGGAGTTTCAACTTGAGCTTGAGCTTCAGCCTCCGCTTTCTCTGCTTCTCTTTCTTGTCTTCTTAATTCAGCAGCCTCTTTCTTATCATTCTCTTTGATATCATTATTTAGATTAGAGAATGCAGCAAATGGGTTTGCTTCGTTATCAGCAGCAACTCTTTCTCTTTCTTTGATTTGTTCGATTTCTGAAGCATATTCAGAATTTGCTAAGTTAACTTCTTTTAATTTAGCTAGAAGTTCATTTTCATCTTGCTTCATCTTCTCATCTCTCTTATCAGTTGAAACGATAGATGCAATTGAATTTCTTTGCTCAGCAATCTTCTCTTCTTGTTCTTCTTCGAACTCTTCTAATTTACGCTTTTTCTTCTTGTCAGATACTCTTTGTCTGAATTCTGGAGTATTGAAGTAATCTCTTACATTGTTGATTGCTTCGATTTCAGCAATTCTAACTTTGATATCTTGTTCAAGTTTAGCAATATATTCTTGTTTTGCCTTGATATCAGCATCTTGGTCAGCAACAAGAAGTGTCATTTTGTCAATTTCTTCTTGAAGAATTCTTGCTTTCTCTTCTTTCTCTTTTAAGATAGGCTCTTGTTGAGATTGAAGTGTTTTGTTAATTTCACCCCAAACTTTATTAGAGTAGTTTCTACACTCACTCATCATATTTTCTTCAACTTGAAGCTTCTTTTCTTTGATTTCAGACCTTAATTGAGCAATATCAGTCTCCATCTCTTGTTGTTGCTTAGTGAAGTTAATTTGAGCGTACTCATAGTCCTTCTCTAATTGTTGTTGTTTTTGTTGTTCTTCATTATATCTCTTCTTTAAGTAGTTAGCCTCAATCTTCACGCTTGTAGCATTTAATTGCTCGTTAATAGATGCCATATTTTCTCTAACTGCTTGAGATTTTCTTTCGTACTCTTTTGTAACTTCATCAAATTTCTTTTGATAGTTAAACATTTCTGTTTCTTTGGTGTTAATTCTTTCTGTAAGACCACGCTTAAAGTTGAAGTATCTTTCACCTTCTGACATAGCTCTATCTAGAAGTAATGCACTCTCTACACCAACTGGTTCAAAGTTGAAGTTCTCAAAGTGATTAGCACTCAGTTCAGCTTCCTCTGCTTCTTTTTGTTCTTGAAGAGCTCTCTTCTCCAAGTATTCTTGAAGTACAGGAATAGCTTCTTTGATTTCTTTTGCATCAAATAAAACTTCGTAATCTACGAATGAAGGCATTGTAGAACAAGCTTTATTCAAATATCTTTCGAATTCGTGGAATTCATAGTAAAGGTCAGCATATCTACTAGACTCTAAGAATTTTAGGAAAGTTGCAAGGAACAATCCAAAGAATAGATATAATAATGGTAATAGTAAAATTTGGAATAAAGCTTCTAGGTCACCAGGGATAGCTTTCTCTAATTCACCGGCATTAGCAATTGTTCCATACACACATACAAAGTTAGCAAGCATTGTTAAAGCAGCAACCATAACTGTAATAAATATAACTGCATTAGAAATATTCTTGTATGCACTACTACGAGTTGGTTGGTCAATACAACTTACTGAGTTAATATACTCACTAGGTTGTCTATCCCTATTAAGCATATACTCGTGCCAACAATATCTAAGAGTTTTTGGTACTTGTTTGAATTTTTGGTTAACTTCGACTAAGTTGTCTTCGTTAATAAATGGGTTTTTCTTGAAATATCTATTAAACCCTACAACACTCTTTAACAATCTAGACTCATAAGTTCTTGCAATAAATAATGCACAAAGTGTAATTCCAGCCGCGAAAATTACAAGAGAGATTATAAGTACATATTGTAAACTTTCTGTCAATTCATTTGTAAAAGAGCCCATTGAAGAAAATATGTTCAATATGGTTTTAAACAAATTACTTGGTGTTGTCAATAATTGACTTGCATTTAACATATATGTTTCTCCTAATTTCATTTTTTCATTATACAACTTATTATATCATATACTTTTTTATTTAACTAATAATTTTAAGTAGTATATGAAAAATTTTTAAATTACCTCTATCAATTCTCCTAAATAGAAAGAATACAAATATTTATGTGTAACCTTTAGATTTGTCGCTTCTTCAAAGGCTTTTTGATACAAGGATAATTGTAATTTATATTCCTCAACCAAAACCTCAGGAGTTATGCCACGATTAGTTTTGTAATCAATTAGATAAACTTCCTTATCTTTTACAACAACAAAGTCAATAACTCCCTGCACAATAACTTTAGTATTATTATCGGTAAAATCGACTAAATTATTATACTTTTCACAAAGTAAGAATTGCTTTTCTTTGTAAATACAGTTTGCATCTTGAAGATATGGAGATATTACTTCAATAGCCTTAACAATTTCACTAGCTTTGATATTTTTAGCTAATTCGCTATCGACATCACCAGAAGCCACCAAAGAGCTAATCAATTTCTCAATTTTGGCTAAATCTTCAGTAAAATCAACATTTTGCATAACAGTATGATAAGCTGTACCAAGTTTCAAAACATCTACACTAGGAACTTTATCTGTAGCATCAAGTTTCCTTGGAGCAAAGTTTAAGTTTTCATAATCACTTTCATCTTTTAAAATACTGGTTACCGAATTTTTGATTGTCTTTGGACTATACTCTGGAGCTTTTGCATACACCCCAGCTAGAGAATCAACTAATTCATCTACCTCTTTATCTAGAATAATTGGATTATCATTGTCAGGAATTTCCTCAACCAAATCTTCCGCTTTGTATATATTCACTACAGTTTCACTTGGCGAACCAGAATTGATAACAAACTTTTTCTCGTTTAAGAAATGAGAATTATAAGAATTATCAATTCCCTTAAATATCATATCGAAGAAAGAAGATGAATAATAAATACCCTTTCGTTTATTCTCAACAAATTTATCTAGTTCATAAGTTCCTATAATGGAAAGTTTTTCTTGTGCTCTAGTCATAGCAACATATAACAGTCTTATAAACTCATTAATCTGAGACATTTTGTTATCAAGTTTACTAGCAGTTCTAATAACGGTTTCATCTAGGGTTCGGTTCTCGCTATCAATTCCTTTTATTCCAACACCAAACTTGTTATTCATAATAATACTACCGCTATCTTTATTAAGTGTAAACTTGTGTCCTACCCTACTTAAAATAACCGCAGGATATTCAAGACCTTTGCTATGGTGTATTGTACAAATCTCGACTGCGTTATTACTGTCTCCAATAACCTTGGCAGTATCTTCTTTGGATACAATCTTTAGATAGTCTAAGAATTTATCCAAATTATATTTATAGTTATCACTATCAGTAACACGAATAAAGTCTTCAATATTATTTGCTTTCTCTATTCCATTGTTGCTTGTTTTTGCTTTTAACAATAGACCAAAATCATCAACTATTTTAGTTAACAAATCAGCCAAAGTCATTTTGCTAAGCAATACTCTTGCTTCCTCCAAGAAAGCAAAGCACTTATCAATTTTATTTTTGATTTCATCTTCTTCACTATAAGTCGTTACAGCCTCATAGAATAAAGCATCTTTATTAGTTGCTCTTATATGCATAAGTTCATATTCAGACACTTCAAACAAGTTCTTCAAAACTGTGGTTAAAGCAATATCATTTCGATAATTAGAAATTGCCTCTAACACAGATATAAGCAATTGAACTTCAGAGGTATTGAAGAAATTGGTTTTTACATTAGCTTTAACTGGAATTTGATAACTAGCAAGTACTTCACACAAAACATTTAAGTAATTGCCTCTTTCTTTTAGGATTATTGCAATATCCCCAAAGGTAAAGTTTTTGCCATCAGATTTTTTGAGTGTAAGCAATTTTCTAATCTCTTCAGCAACTAAGTTTGCTTCTAAGATTTCTTTTTCGGCAGCTTTGGCTTTTTCATCAATAATATGTATTGAAACATTACTATCTTTGAATTTGTCCTTAGTATCAAATCTAGCATCACTTTTATAATCAATACCGATAGTTGAACGGGTAATAATTTTGTCAAAGACATCATTACAAAATTCTAGAATGTTTTTATCACTTCTATAGTTCATATTAAACTTGATAACTTTGCTATTAGGATTAGGCTTTGAGAATTCGTTATATTTATTAATAAATATTTCTGGAGATGATTGTCTGAAAGCATAAATGCTTTGTTTGACATCACCAATCATATAGTAGTTATCATCTGAAACAAGACATTGTAGAATTTTCTCTTGCTTTTCATTAATATCTTGATACTCATCAACAAACACAAATTTGTATTGTTCTTTTAACGCATCTCTAATTTGTGTATTTTCCAAAAGTACAAGCATCTTATCTTCTAGGTCGTTAAAGTCAAGTAAATTTTTTTGCTTTTTCACCTTAGAATAATTCGCCTCAACCTCATCTACTAGGTTTAAGATTTTCACAACATTCTTTTTGGCAAGTACTATATTTTTGCTAATATCAAGCGAATTAGTTGAAGTATAGCTATCTTTGATTTCATTAATGATTTTACTGAAGTAATCTTTAAACTCAACAACCCTTTCATCAAACTCCAATTCTCCGGCAGACATAGTCTTACTAACTCTAGGCTTGTCAACAAGTTGCATATTATCCAGGATTTTAACCGAAGTTTCAAAATCACTAGCTACACAGAATTCATCAATGAACTGTCTTCTACTATCCAAAAATCCCATATACTTATCATACACACAATCTCTGGCCTCACCTATAAGCATAAGTATTTGAGATGATAATCCTAGCAATTGTTTTTGATAATGCTCAAGCAAATACACACACGCAGGATTATTATTGAGGTCTTCTAAATATGTACTATTCAAGAATTCATTTTTCCACGCAATATAATCAGTTTTTGAGCATTTATAATTATATAGTTGCAATACAATTGCTTTTAGTTGTGTATCACTTCTACTAGAATTGTAACAATCATACAAATCAAAAAACTCTTCATCTTCATCACTAATATGTTTACTAAACACATTACTTACAGCCATATCAAGTAGATATTTTTGCTCTTTGTCCAAAACCAAATCAAAATCCGGACTTTCGCCTAATTCATAGAAGTACTTAATTAATATCTTTTTGCAAATAGCGTGTAAAGTTCCAATCTCAGCATTATTGATATTATCAAGTTGGTCTTTTAGGAAGACTTTTTTCTTCTCATCAGTAACAGTTTGAATGAACTCATTAAGTTTGTTATATAGTTTTAACCTCATTTCACTAGCTGCTGCATTGGTATAAGTAACAACCAAAAGAGATGAAACTGGTTGTTCGTCATCTAATATTTTTATTAGTTTTTGTATCATTGTCGAGGTCTTACCAGAACCTGCAGATGCTGATACAAGCAAATTTTTACCAAACGATTTTATAAAATCTCGTTGTTCATCATTGGGAGTAAAATCCGCCATCTAAACATTCATCTCCTTTAATTTTTCTATATTTGCAATTGTAACTACTTCGTGGTCATTATCTTTTCTATAATTACATAGAGCTTTATATTCACAATACTCACATACACTCTTACCATTATCATTAAGAGGATAAGGATTAATATCACCTAACATAATTTTATCAATAGTTTTTGATACCTGTGATATAGCAAAATCTAGTAGATAATCAAAGTCTTCCCTACTAATACACATAAACTTAAAATAATCACTCTTCTTAATTTCACCTTTTGAAGTAGTTTGTAAGTTTACAACAGGGCTAACATAATCAGGTTCTACCAGCCCACTATCCATACTTACAATATTTTCATCTCCAGATAACATTACACCATTAAGCCTATAAGACTTATCATCACCGAACGCATTAGAGATTGGGAAATAGAATACTCCTTTAGCTTTTTTCTTACTGCTTAATTCAAAAGCCCTAGCATATACTAATAATTGCAATTTCTTACCTGAATAAACATCATTATAATTCTTGA
>JAZLDP010000040.1:0-5081 GCA_045614835.1 Clostridia bacterium
AACAATACCTGTATTGTTTGATGAAATTTTATTAATTTCACTAGAAAGATTTCCGTTGCAGTTTTTAAGGTTGTTAATTGTTCTTCTCATATCAGAAATATAATTATTAAGTGCGGTTAGTTGGTTGTTAGTAGGAGTGCAGTTTCCAGATAAAATACACTTATTTAATTCTTTAGTTTCATTAACATTTTTTAGAATAGTTTCTTTCTTGTTTGATAAAACATTGTTGGCTTCAATTACATCAGAAGACATGGTATATAGCTTTTGTAATTTGTTCATATAATTTTCTAAATTTGTATTGGCAGAAGTGTAGTTAATTTCTCTTATGTGTCTAGGTTGATATTTTAAAAAATCTGGAGAAAATGTTTCTTCTGAATAATAGAAAAATTCTACAATATTATTGTCGTCATCTGTTGTAATTATTGCATAAGAATTGTCGTTATTTTCTTCATTAGTATTTGTAGGATTTGTGTTAATATTTTCGTCTTCTAAAATGGTATTGTTTTGCTCAATATTTTCATTAGAAT
This sequence comes from Clostridia bacterium, assembly GCA_045614835.1. Lineage (GTDB taxonomy): Bacteria > Bacillota > Clostridia > Christensenellales > UBA1242 > UBA11490. Next base: position 528 of record JAZLDP010000040.1, read on the forward strand.
TGTTTGATTTTTTTTCGGATAAATCGACATCATTTTGTGTGTTTTCTTCGGTAGTATTTGTATTATTTGTTTGTATGGTCAAACTATTTTGATTTTTATTTTCTTCAAAATCTTTATCAATATTGTTGTTTTTTGTGGTATTGTCTAAATTGTTATTTTTAATATCAAAAGTTTTGTTATTGTCAGTAATACTATAGTTATTGTCAGCAGTACTATTGTTATCAATTGCAAATCTAGGGTTTTCGTGTAAAACTTGAGTGGTATTCTCTGGCTGTGTTGAATTGTTAATTTTTAATTTTTCGTTTGTATTTGATATTTTTTGTAATGTGCTAATTGTATCGATTGACATTGAATTATTACAAGAATTTGTGTTGCAATTTGTATTGCAATTTGAGCATTGTTTTTCTTCATTTAAATTTAGTTCTGATTTGCATTCTTTACAGTTTCCAAACTCATCACAAATAATAGTTTCGTTACAAGAATTACATACTCCATCATCATCACAAATGAAGGTGTCTTTACATAGTTTACAATTGCCATTGTTATCACAATATAGTCGATTGATAATTTCATTTTGTAGAGCTGATTTTAAGTCTTCTTGAAGTGCGATTTTTTCAGCTAAAATTTCATCTTCTGGAATGATTACATTGTATGAATTAGCAAGTGTAATACTATCAGTTCTATGTGGTGTTGGTGTTGCTGAAATATTATTCAAAGAATATAATTCGTTATCCATTAGATATTGATTATCAATTGTGTCTAATCTTTTTACAGTGTTTGATAAAAGGTTTAAATTTTTATTTAATTCTTTGCTTGTTGTTATTGTTGCATCTGCTTTTGCACAACCAACAAATATAATGCACATAAGAATAAAGCTTGTAAGAATAAATAGTGTCTTTTTCATATAAATCTCCTGAAAATTTTTATACCTTATTTTGTGAGTGTTTTTGAAAAATATTTATTATTTTTAAAATTTGTGTTTAAAAATTTTTTAATGTGAAATTATTAAATAACTCATTGATGATAAGTGGGGTGTTGTTATGAATATTGAAGAGAGAAATAAAAAATATAATGCTTATGTTGATAGTAAGAAACCTTTGACCAAAAATTTTCCTACTCTTATATATGCTTTTATTGTTGGAGGTTTAATTTGTATTATTGGTCAGATAATTCTTGATAGTTTGTTGAATATTTTTCCAACAATGAGTTTAGAAGAGGCTAACACCTGGATGTTGATTGTTCTAATTTTTATTGCTAGTTTTCTTACTGGAATAGGTGTGTATGATAGGATAGGTGTATTTGCAGGTGCTGGTTCTATTGTTCCTATAACAGGATTTTCTAATTCTATTTGTAGTCCTGCTGTTGAGTTTAAAAGAGAGGGAATAATATTTGGTCTATGTGTAAAAATGTTTTCTGTTGCTGGTCCGGTAATTGTTAATGGAACTATTATTTCTATTATTGTAGGATTAATATATTTATTTTTATAATTATATTTGGGAGTTGTTATGAGTAGAAAGTTGGGGTGTCAAACCATTGAGTTTACTAATTGTCCTGGAATAATTGGTAATTATACAATTGTTGGAGAGAAAGAAGGAGAGGGTAATTTTAAAGATTATTTTGATTATGTATTAAATGATGATACTTTTGGAGAAAAGTCATATGAGTTGGCTGAAAGAAAACTATTAGAACATTCAATAATTAATGCTATAGATAGGTCTGGTCTTAAAATTAGTGATGTGGATTTGTTGATTTCAGGAGATTTGCTTAATCAAATAATCTCTTCTAGTTTTGCTGCAAGAGAGTATGGTTTTACATTTTTAGGTTTATATGGTGCTTGTAGTACTATGGCTGAAGCTATAGCTGTAGGGGCTACTTTTATTGATGGAGGGTATTTAAATAATGTGGCTTGTGCTACAGGAAGCCATTTTAGTTCGGCTGAGAGGCAATATAGGTTTCCTTTGGAGTTAGGAAATCAAAGACCTCCTGTTAGTCAGTGGACTGTAACTGGGGCGGGGTGTATGGTTCTAAGTAATAAAAAATCCGATAAATATGTTGCTAATGCTACTTTTGGTAAAGTTGTCGATTATGGTATTAATGATGTAAATAATATGGGGGCTGCGATGGCTCCAGCGGCTATGTCAACTTTGATTGCTCACTTTGAGGATACTAAGACTAATCCTGATGATTATGATTTGATTTTGACAGGTGATTTGGGTAAATTGGGAAGTGAAATTTTGTTAGATTTAATGGAGCATAATGGCTACAAATTGAAAGATAATTATAATGATTGTGGTCAAATGCTCTTTAATAATAATCAAAAGACTTATCAAGGAGGAAGTGGTGCAGGTTGTAGTGCTGTGGTTTTAAACTCGTATGTAATGCAAAAAATGAACGAAAATAAATATAAAAAGGTATTGTTTTGTGCTACAGGTGCTCTGCTTAGTACGCTTAGTAGTCAACAAGGTGAAACTATTCCAGGAATTTGTCACGCAGTGGAAATAAGGAAGGCTTAGTATGTGGTTGATGTATTTAAAAGTATTTTTAGTTGGTGGATTTATTTGTATGTTGGGACAAATACTAATAATTAAAACCAATTTAACCAGTTCTAGAATTTTAGTGTTGTTTGTGTGTGTTGGTGCGGTGATGGAGGCTTTTGGTCTTTATGAGCCGATTGTAAACTTTGCTTCAGCTGGTGCGACAGTTCCTATTACTGGTTTTGGTAGAAGTTTAGCTAAGGGTGCGATTGAAGCTATCAAAGAACGAGGATTATTAGGTGTATTTACTGGTGGTTTGACTGCAACTGCGGGTGGAATAGCTGCAGCAGTGGGTTTTGCTTATTTGTTTGCATTAATATTCAATAGTAAAACAAAGAAATATTAAATAAAAATTTGTATAAATATAAATAAATATTAATAAGTATGCATAAACATACTTATTTTTTACTAATTATGTGTATTTATATGTAAAATATAAATCATTAAACAATGTGTACAAGCATATATTGTTATGTGGGTCAAGTTGTTAAATTGTTATCAGATAAGTTGAGTTTTAGTAAAATTAAAAAAAGAATTAAGATTGTTGCTTGGGTATTAGCAATTTTAATTTTGGTAATTTTAGTTTTTTCTATAATGGTTAATCCTGTTATTATGGATACTGTTGAAGTAAAATCAAAGGCTCTTGCAACTAGGGCTATGAATAGTTCGGTGGCTGATGTTGTAATGAGTTCGATTGTGTATGATGAATTGGTAACAATTATTAGTGATGAGTTTGGAAATATTTCAATGATACAGGCTAATTCTTTAGAAATAAACAATCTAAGTAAAGACTTGGCGTTAACTTGTGAGCAAAGAATATCAGAATATGGCGGAAAGGGTGTCTCTATACCTATGGGAACCTTTACTGGAATACCTTTATTGGTAGGTAGGGGCCCAAGAATAAAAGTAAAAATGACACCTGTGGGCTCTGTGTTTTGCAAATTTTCTTCAAAGTTTGAGACTGCAGGAATAAATCAAACTGTACATAAAATTTATATAAATATTTCTGCTAATGTCAGTGTTATTATGCCTCTGAATAGTCGTAGTTTTCAAGCTGAACAGCAGGTTCTTATTAGTGAGAGTGTAATTGTTGGACAAGTGCCAGAGGTGTACCTTCAATCTGATACATTGGATACGCTTTTAAACTTTGTTCCTTATTGATTTAATGTATTTTTATTCTTTAAAAATAAAATGCATAAAAATACTAAAATATGTAATATTATGCAGTTTTGCATAGTTGTATGCATAATACTGTTTTATTGAGTGTTTGTTTTGCTAAAAAATACTTTTAAAAAACTGAAAAAATAGACAAATAATCCGTTGAAATTTCTATAATAATATGTTAAAATACACAGGATAAAATAATAAATAAAGGCAAAAATATGTTTTTTGATAATGCAAGTACAACTAAGGTTGATGACTATATTATGTCTGGCCTTATCGAATTTAATAATGAGCATTTCTATAATCCTGGCGGACTTTATGTTAAAGGTAGAGAAAGTCGTGATTTCTTAGACAAGGCAAGGGCTAGAATATTAAAGGCTTTAAATGGTGATGGTAATTTAGTTTTTGTGGGTTCAGCTACAGAAGGGAACAATCTTGCTTTGTTTGGCTCTGTTAAAAAGCATTTCAAGAAAATTCTAGTATCTCAAGGTGAACATCCAAGTATTTATAATTCTGCACTTGAGTTGATTCAAAGAGGATATAGTGTTGAGTTTGTTGATTTGTCTGCCAACGGTCAAGTTGATTTTGATGATTTCAAAAGTAAAATGACTAAAGATGTTGCGTTGGTGTCTATTATGCATACCAGTAACGAAACAGGCGCTGTTAATGATATTGCTAGTCTTGTTGAGTATGCTAAAGAGGTTAATCCTAATGTTATATTCCATTCTGATGGTGTACAAGCTGTTGGTAAGATTGAGGTCGACCTTGAAGAATTGGGTGTAGATATGTATACAATGTCAGCGCATAAAATTTATGGTTTTAAAGGCGTAGGTGCATTATATGTATCCAAAAAACT
>JAZLDP010000041.1:0-4842 GCA_045614835.1 Clostridia bacterium
TTTAGTCTTTTTCTAGTTAAATACTTGTCTAATTCTTCAGTCTTCTCATTGTCACATATTGCAAGTAATACACTGAATTCTTCTACAGCTCTCAGTTTTTTCATAGTTTTTCCTTATTAATTTTAAATTGTTTTCGAGATATAAACTCTACAAATAGTTCTTACGCCTACGACTAATACTTGTTAGGATTAATCAAAGTCAATTATCTCAATAGGAGCTAATCGAAGTCGATTATCTCAATGTCACTAGTAATTTTCTTTTGTTTTGGTTTAGTTTTGTTTAGGAACATTTGGTATCTAACACCCATTATCTCTATAACTATTGTTGGTAGAATAGATATAATAGCAATTGTACCGAAACCATATAACATTCCATCGAATTCTAACGCTTTGCATATTCCTAGAATAAATGGCAATACAAATGATGCAGATAGACTACCTGCTGCCGCACCACCACTATCAAAGGCTATACCTACGAATAGTCTAGGTGTATATATACTTATTACAATCAATAATATAATTAACGGTACTAGTATTAACATAAAGCTAAAGCCTAGTAATGCTCTTAGTACTACTAGGAACATAGCAATTGCAACCCCAATACTGATGCCTACTAACATTGTTCTCTTTCTGATTACACCGCCTGTTATATCCTCTACTTGCTTATTAAGTACATGAACCGCTGGTTCGGCAAATATAAGTACCGCACCTATTACTAGAGATATAGGTATTAGCACCCACTTTAGGTCACTACTAGCTATAGAAAAACCTAGTAGGTCAGCAGTTGGAAGATATCCACTAGCTACACCTGTTAGGAATATTACAAGTCCAATATAACAGTATATAAGTCCAAAAAACATACGCAAAATAGTGCTCTTTGGATATTTTAGATATCTATAATTGTACCATACGAAGAAGATAAATATAGGTATAATTACTATAAATACTTCCTTTAGGTAAGATAATATTGAAGAGCCAAATAATACACCCCAGTCAGCGAAAGTCTCAATTCTAGCCACACTCTCTGCTGCTATTGTGCTATCAGTACGGATAAATAGACTAACTAGTAGTATAGCAATTACTGGTCCAATTGATGCTAGTGCAATTAGTCCGAAACCATCTTCTTGGTTGTTCTTACCAGAACGCACCGCACAAATACCTAGTCCAAAAGACATAATAAATGGCACTGACATAGCACCAGTTGTTACACCTATCGCATCAAATGATAGAGGAACGAAATTACCCGAACCTATCCAAGTAGTTACGAACGATAGTATAAGTGCTAGAGCATAACTAATAATTAGTATTTTCTTGATACTTAGTCGGAAGATTGTTCTAATAGTAGATAATAGTAGGAATATACCAGTTCCAAGCGATACTGTTATCAGTATTACCCACTTGCTACTTATCCCCGGAACTTGCTCAGCAAGAACCATAAGGTCAGGCTCAGATATTGTTACCATAAATCCTAGAATAAAGCTAAGTATAGCCATAAAGCTAAGTTTACGACTTCTACTTAGGTGCGAACCTACATATCCACCCATCTTCATTGTAGACATATCTACACCTACATTGAAGAGTGCCATACCCACTATCATTATTAGTGTTGCAACGAGTAACGCTAGTGTTGTCGCTAGATTAAATGGCAAAAATACTAGATATAGTAACATTATTATTCCGAAAAATGGTAGTATAGATACTGCACTTTCTCGGCATTTGTCCCAAAATTCCTTCAAATACGCTTTCATTATTTTCCTGCTTTTTCATTACTTAATGTTAGAACCACATACTAGTCCTATTATAATCAATTATATTTTAGCACAAAGTATCATTTTAACCAAACAATAAACCTAACCCTTTTAAGTTATTTAGGAATAAAGGCAAAAAAACAAGACTACATTTCGTAGTCTTGTTTAGTTATTCTAATATATTCCATTAAGGTAGAATATTCGTTATTTGTCATTTCGACTGAGCGTTAGCGAATGGAGTAAATCTCTAAGAACTGAGATACACTCGGCTCGTTATACTCGCTCGGTATGACATTTCTTACAACCAGCTTAAGTAGTCGAATGCTTCGTTGTAGATAGGAATTGCATTACCAATGTTAAGCGCCTTACCAGTACCAGTAATTGCAGTACCTGATGGGATACTATCAATTGATTGAGAGAATGGGAAGAATGCTTGAAGAGCTTGGAATGTAATTTGGAAGCTAATCTTAGCATTTGCAAACATATTAGTTAATGCTTGTCCTGGTAATTCGAAGTTACCATTAACGAATGGGAATGCATAAGATACAACTTTAGTTGTAACAGTTCCATCAATTGGATTTGTTGCAATAATTTGGTCTTCAATATCTGGAGTAATTTCATATAATTTAGCATTAAGAATTCTCTTATCCTTTGGACCTACGAATTCAACGCCTGTCTCAGTAATTGTTCCACTAGCATCTTTAGATGCATCTTCTAATCTTTGGAATGGAGCAGCCTTACCAGTACCTTCAATTGGGTCATTGTATGCATCAGCAGGAATATTAGGTGTGGTATTATTTGCAACATTCTTTGTTCCACCCCAATCATATTTAACTGTACCATCTGCTAGTAACTCTGTAGCTTCAGTTCTACCTGGAGCATCCTCTGTACCTTTACTTACTGCTACAACATTATCGATTTCGGTAACAATTGTGTTATTACCAGAAGACTTATTACCATTAGCGGCAACATTTTCTACAAGATACCACCATCCACCTACACTTGAAGCACTATCAGCAGAGTTAGTATCGTTGCCAACTACAGGGTCTACATATAACCAAGAAGCAGGAATACCTGTAGCGCCAGTTTGACCTACACCAACTGCACCTGATGGATATGTAATACGACCATCAGTCTCAGCATTGAAGCCCATTAAGTTACCAGCCCAGATATTATCTGAAGATTGGCTAACTAGGTCAATAAACGAATTATTAAGAGCTGTTTCAAGAGTTTCTAATGAAGATGAGATGGTCATTTCTAATGGTCTACCATAGTCATCAACATAATACTCTTGATATGATTTTAAATAAGAATTTGTTCTGGCCTTATAGAAAGCATCAGACTCAGCCTTACCACCAGCACCATCACTTTCATAAACAGCATAGAAACCATTACCAGAACCACCGTTAACCTTTGCAGAGTTACCACCAGCTGTATTCCATTCGCCATTAAACGGAGCTTTAACTCTCATTTCTTCAGCAGTAGCGGTATAAACGCTTTCAGAAACATATTTCCATTTGTAAATTGATTTACTTAAACCAAACTTAACTTGCCACATATCAAAGTTGCCAGTTCCATCTACCCAAGGTGTAACTGAAGCATTAAGTCTAGGGTCAGACTCAGTACCAAATTTGTAGTCATTAGCAACATAATCTTTACCAGCACCTTCTACTAATGCAGTATTAGCAACAGCATCTCTACGACCAGTCGCACTACTTGTAACATCACCACCACCATCTGGGATAGAATTTGTTAAAACATATGCAGAGTGTCCAAGAGCACTTTGCCAAGTTAATGCTGAAGTTCCGTTTACTGATGAAACATCACCTCCGCCAACTTCGGTCGTAGCACCTGTACCATATTCACCAATATACTTAGTACTTTGAACAGGATAACCTTGTGCAAATTTAGGGTCAGTAAAGTTGTTAATACCAACAGTTGGGTCGAATTCGATATTGATACTGAACTTAGCTCTTAGAACTGAAGTTGTAGTAGATTGAACTCTTCCTTGATTATTATAGTATTTCTTTGTACCATCGTTAGTATTTGAGTTATTAGCACCACTACTTGTACCAGCATAAGCACCATCTTCCAATGTAGTTTCTTCTAAAGTAGAATAAACTCTTGCTTGGCTATAGATAAGCAACTTTTGACCTGGTAATAAGATACTACTTTGTTTATCTTTGCTCTCAAAGTCATCTGAGAAATCAGCAGTACCAGTATCTCTAGCTGATGCAATAATATCTAGAGTACCTGCACCACCCATCCAGTCAGCATCATTAGCACCGTTTGCAGGCGTATTAGCACCAGGATTAACTCCATTAAGTCCACGACCAGCCATTTCTACATAAACTGGACCACCCATATATAGGTCGTTACTTGCCCAAGTAGAACCAGCGAACCACGCAAGGGTTGCTCCAACAGATAAGCAAATGGTCAAAACAAAACTCAATCCACCAACGGCAATTAAGCCTATGCGTCTTTTTAGGCGTTTAGACTTTTTCCTCTTTTTGGTTGTTTTTACCATAACATTCTCCTTAAATATAATTTTTGTTATACCCAATTATACAAAATATCCGAATTTTTGACAAATGAATTTAATATTGTTTTCAAAAATTAAATTATTTATATATTTATATATAAACCCCTCTCTATCCAAAAATATTAGTATTTTAGCCAACAATTTTAGTCCACCCTACCACCTATCACCAGTGGACTAAATATGGCAAAATTTGCCTATAGAGCATATTTTGATATATCAAAGTAAAATTAACAATATTTTTCTTAATTTCATAAATATTACAGGCAAGGAACATTATAGAGGAGGGCGAGTATGTTATACAACGACCTAATAGCAGAGGTAACCAGCCTAGACACTTACCCCAATATCGAGCGTGTAGCTATAGGGCACTCTACTCTCGGACAAGAGATATACGGATATCATATAGGCTCGTACCTAGGTAAACAAATTCTAATAGAGGCAGGAATACATGCAAGAGAGTATCCGAGTACTCTAGTGGTGGTAGGAATGGCTAAGTATCTAGCCGACCTTGGTAGTATAGATGGTGGGATATACCTAGTGCCACTAGTCAACC
>JAZLDP010000042.1:0-8116 GCA_045614835.1 Clostridia bacterium
TGTCGCCGGGCTTACTGCTGCTTTGTATTTGGCTAGAGCCAATAAATCAGTTATGATTATTGAAGATAGTGTTATTGGAGGAACAACAGCCACATTAGATTTAATTGAGAACTATCCTGGTTTTGAAAGTATTAGTGGTAACGAACTAATAAGCAAAATGTTTATGCAAGTATCAAAACTTGGCGTAAATATTAACTTTATGAACATAAAACATATTGATTTTGACAATAAAACGCTTCATACCAAAGATGCTACAATTGAGTATAAAACCTTAATTATAGCCTCTGGAACAAGTGTAAACAAGCTAAATTTAGATAACGAACATAATTATCTATTTAGAGGTCTTAGCTATTGTGCGGTGTGTGATGGAAGTCTTTTTAAAGGTAAAGATATTATTGTTGTAACTAATGGAAATACTGGAAAGTCTGCAGTAGATTATCTATCTAACATAACACCTAACATTACAGTAATTGATAAAATAGGTGTGTTTAAATCAGATAAATTTAAAGTATATAACAATTCTGAAATAATTCAAATAAACGGTCAAAACAGGGTTGAAAGTATTAATGTAAGATTAGATAATGGTGATGAGGTAAATGTGCCTTGTAATGCGGTTTTTGTAAGTCTTGGTAAGTCTACGAAATTGGATTTGTATACTGGTATTGATAGGAAAGATGGATATCTAGTTACTGATGAAAATATGAAGACAAATATTGATGGCGTGTTTGTTGCTGGAGATATAAGATATAAGAGTTTAAGACAAATAGTTACAGCTTGTTCAGATGGTGCAATTGCAGGAACTGAAGCTATAAAATATATGACAAATAATTAACCAAAATAATTCCCTTAACATAAATAATGTTAGGGGGATTTTTATGTTGTTTGGAACTGATGGTGTTAGAGGCGTAATTAATACAGAAATAAATTCACAAGTCGCATATAATATAGGTAAAGGACTTTCTCTATATATATTAAATAACAACGAGTACAAAAAGGTAGTAGTAGGTTGTGATACTAGGTTGTCATCTGATTGTTATGTGTCTAGTATTTGTAGTGCTTTGACTGAGTATGGTATTGATGTTGACATTGTTGGTATTGTATCAACACCAATTATTTCTTTTTTAGTTAATAGATTGAAATATTCTGCTGGAATAATGATTACAGCATCTCATAATGATAATACTTATAATGGTATAAAAGTATTTAATCAATATGGTGAAAAGATTTCTAAAGAAATTGAGAATATTATAGAAGACAATATATCAAGTACTTATACTAAAGACGCTAGTGGCAAAATTAAGTATAAAGAATATTTAGTAGAGAAGTATTCTAAATATCTTTTTAAAAAATACATTAATAAAATATCAAGTAATATAAAAGTGGTATTAGACTGTGCTAATGGTAGCAATTATAAAATAGCACCTAAAACACTTAGGGATTTAGGTGTAGAAGTAATTGAAAAAGATTGCACAAGTAATGGTGCTATAATTAATGAAAATTGTGGCGCTAATAATGTAACTAATTTGATTGAATGGGTAAAAAATTATAAGGCCGATTTTGGTATTGCATTTGATGGAGATGGCGATAGATTGAGAATCGTTTGTAATACAGGAAGGGAATTAAATGGTGATGATTTGTTATATGTTTTCACAAAATATATTTTGGAAAATTCGAATATGAATTTGAAATACATATGTGGAACGATTATGACAAATATGGGTTTAGATAAGTCTCTTGTCCAAGATAAAATTAAAGTGGTTAGAAGTGATGTTGGTGATAAGAATTTAATAGAAATGATGAAAAAAAACTCCATAGTCCTAGGAGGAGAAAGTTCAGGGCATATATGTTTTTTAAATTATATTCCTAGTTGTGATGCTCTATTTAATGCATTATATTTTCTAATGTGTTATTCTTATTTTAATGATAAAATTTATGATGTTATTAATCAAAAAATTACTTATGATAGTGCTATGAATAATATAAAAATTAGTGATGAATTTAGAAAAAATTATGATAAAAACAATGCCTTTAAAAATAAAATAAAAACGATTGAATATCAGTATTCTGATTATAAAATAATTGTGCGTCCAAGTGGTACAGAACCGGTTCTGAGAGTTTATGTCGAGGGTGAAGATAATACAATTATTAACGAAATATTGTTAAAAATTATAGAAAAAATAAAAAGTGAACAAATGTAATATTTGTTCACTTTTTGACATAAACATATTAATAATTGTTCTTTATGTGTTTATCTTCTGCCATTAACACCGATAAACTTATTTCTAATCATTGTTACAGTAGCGGTATCTAAATGCTCTAAAACCTCAATAAGTAATTGATTGATATCGTATTGAGGTGCAATTTGTTTTTTCATAACAGGTAGCTTAACTGCTTTTAAAATTGTATTAACATTTTCATCAAATTTTTTTAATTGTTGTGCTGCTGGACTTGCGTGATATAAGTCAATTACAAGAATTGGTTTCATTTCCTTTCTTAAGAAAACTACTACATCAACATACTGGTCTAAAACTGATTTGTAATCGTTCATTCCGCCTTTAGGTTCGATTAATTTTGAAACGCCAACTCTGGGGAAAGAAATACATTCTCTTGGTAGTGCTCTATGTAGTGCATCAAGGAATCTCATTTCATCTTCGGTACAGTAATTTGTTTTAAGGGAAACCTTTGCTTTGCTACTAGCTTTGAGTGTTGTGTCCAAAGGTTTGTTGAATTTTTTCCTTAATGCTTTATATAAATAAACTGCGGCAATAATAGCAAGTATTATTATCGCTATTGGTAATATTACATTTGTAAATGCGTTTAATAATTTACTCATATTTTCACCTTTAATTAATTCTATCGTGCAATATATATTTTACTATCTTTTTTATATTTTGTAAATAGTGAAATAAAAAATCTAACAAGAAAATTGTTAGACTTATTGTTTATTTATATTTTCAATTTGCCAATCAATTAATGGTTTGTTTAACTTTGCTAAAATCTCATTAGTTTTGCTAAAGTGTTTGCAACCGAACCATCCTCCTTGATTGGCACTTAGTGGACTAGGGTGAACTGCTGTTAAAATATAATGTCTCTTTGTATCAATATATTTTGCAAATGCTTTTGCATTTCCTCCCCAAAGCAAAAATATTACTGGTTCTGTTCTTAAGTTTAGTTGTTTGATAATCTCGGTAGTTATCAACTCCCAGCCTTTGCCTTTGTGGCTATTAGGTTTGTTTTCTTCTACTGTTAAGACACTGTTTAGTAGTAGTATTCCTTGTTTTGCCCACTTTGTTAGGTTTCCGTTATCAGGAATATAACAACCAATATCACTATGAAGTTCTTTATAGATGTTTTGAAGTGATGGTGGTATATTTATATCTTCTTCAACAGAGAAGGATAAACCGTGTGCTTGTTTTGGGTTGTGATAGGGGTCTTGACCAATAATTACAACTTTGACATCATTAAACTTAACTAGATTAATTGCATTAAACACATTTTCTGATTTTGGGTAAATTGTTTTAGTCTTGTATTCATTAATTAACCATTTTTCAAAATTTTTGTATTTATCAGTATCAAATGTTGGTTTTAATTTCTCATACCAATTTTTTGTAATTAAAAACATATTATTTCTCCTAAAAATATTTTACTACAAATACTTGTTTTTACAAAACTTTTAAGATACAACTTTAGAATTTTAATTAATTACACTGAATTTATTTTAGATTATTAGATTTGTAGTTATTTCATTACATAAGGGTGGTATAGGAAATTTATTTTGTTATAATACAATTTATAGTTATAATATAAGAGATAAATAAAGTATTTTGGTTAATAATTTATTTTGAGAGGTTGTGTTATGGAAATACTAGTCGCACCTAAACTTAAGAAATTTAAGAAAATTGGACTTGCTTTTGGTGGTGGAGGAGCAAGGGGTTTTGCTTTGATTGGTGTGATTAGAGCTTTTGAAGAAGATGGGATAAAGTTTGATTATATTGCTGGTACATCTATTGGTTCAATTATGGGAGCTATGTATGCTTATGGTATGACTAGTGATAAAATGCAAGAATTAGCAACTGGTGTTCGAGTAAAAGACATTAGAAAAAGTAAAATACCTCTAGTGCCTAGTCCTACTGATGCTATTGAGGATATAATTAAATCAGCAGTAGGTGATATAAATATTGAGGACTTATCAATTCCTTTTTGTGCTGTTGCTGTTGATATGTTAACAGGTAATGAAGTTGATATTACAAAGGGTAATTTAGCCAAGGTTCTGGCCGGTAGTTGTGCTGTACCTACTGTATTTCACGCTGTAGAATTTGAGGATAAATTACTCTTTGATGGAGGTCTACAGAATACAATTCCAGCAGATGTTCTAAGAAGTCTTGGTTGTGATGCTGTAATTTCTGTGGATATCAACTCGAAAAGGGGAGATGGAACTAAATCAACAAAGTACTTTGATTTGATTGTTGCTAGTGTGGATATTATGATGAAAAGTAATGCAATAAAGGGATATCTTAATTCAGACTTAATTATTAAACCCAATTTAAAACGCTTTAGTGCGAAGAAAACTGATGGTATGCTTGAAATGATTGAAGAGGGATATAGAGCAACAAAAGAAATGATGCCGGAAATTAAAGAGATTTTTAAACGCAGAAAAGTTAAGAAACCTTGGTGGCATTTAGGTAGAAAATAGAGATAAATTATGAAATGGCAATATAAATTAGAAGAAAATAGAAAAGTTCATAATATTGTTTATTTAGCAATTATTGTATTGCTAATCTTTTCTTTGTTCTTTTCTAATTCTTTGTCTATTCTATTAAAGCTTAAGCCTAATTATAAATTTTCTAATGATACCGAGATACATTTTATTAATGTTGGTCAAGGAGATGCTGTTGCTGTTAAATTTGATAATGGCAAAGTTATGCTGATAGATAGTGGTACTGAGTTGTATAAAGACAAACTTTTCAATTACTTGGATAACATACTTATTGTTAATGGTGTTATAGATTATTTAGTTTTGACACATATTGATGCCGACCATAGTGGGAATATTATTGATATTTTGAATAAGTATGAGATTAGGAATTTTTATAGACCAAAATTATATTCTACATATGAACATAATAATGCTACTAATTCTAATGAGATTTTTGATAATATTATTTCTATAACAACTTCTAAAGGTATAGATACATATTATAACGAAGTTGGTGTAACTCTGTCTGTTGGACTATCTATGTTAACTTGGTTAAGCCCTATAGGTGTATCTTTTGATGATAATCTTGAAAGTAATGAATATAGTCCAGTAATTCGACTTGATTATAATGGGAAATCGGCTTTATTTACTGGAGATATTGATGATAAAATCGAAGAGAGTTTGGTAACAAGGTATAATAATTCTGAATTAGATGTTGATGTTCTGAAAATTGCGCATCACGGTAGTAATTATTCTACTAGTGAAGAATTTCTGAGAGCAACTACTCCTAAATATGCGTGTATTAGTGTTGGGGAGAATACCTATGGTCATCCTGGAAACAAACTGCTTGAAAGAATACTTGCATACGATGAAAATTTCAATACTTCGCTATATGATAATTTGTATACAACCCAAAATAATGGTAATGTAATAATTGCTTTGTCTGACAATATTGAAGTGTCTACTATTACTAATATTGATGATTATAATTTTGTTGGCTATTATGTTTATGTTCTAATTGCAATTTTCTTGATATCTGTATTTATTCTGAGACCGTATGTGTTTGTTTTATTTAAGAATATTAGATTTATAATTCAAAATAAGAAATTTGAAAAGTATCTTGAAAAAGAAAAGGAAATTGAACAGAGTTTTAAAAATAAAATATAGTAAATAGTAGGGATATATGTAAAATTTATTTAAGTTATGTAAAAAACTTAAATAGGGTATATGTATAGAGTTAATTTATTTGAAAAATATACGATATTTTAGTATACTAATTATAATTAAATTATTTTAACTTTTATCAGGAAAATATAAATATACTATAGATTTTGAGGTGAAATTTAAAAGAAAATTTTGGCAGTTATAATGATTGTCAAAAAGGAGGGTGAGATATGTCCAAAACAAATGTGTGTGTAGTAGGACTGTTAAAGCAGTTTACCGATAATGTTTGTCAAGAATTAGCTAACAAACTGGATATGTTTTACGCCAATATTAATAAATTGTTTGTGTATGAGCTTACAGACCTTAGCAAGGTTGAAGAGGTTTGTGGAATAGAATTCCTTGTGAAAGAAGAAATTTCTATTATTAAAAGGACTTGTTCCTATGATAATACGCTAATTTGTATAGAATATCCACTACTTAATAATAGTGATATTTTGAATATTGTTAAGGATAATTGTTTGCTTATTTATCTTGGAACTTCTCAAGATAACTTTAATAAGGAATTAGATAGTATAGAAGCGAGTTCTTCTATAAAAATCATTGAGAAAGATGCCTTTGAAGATAGAGATTATCTTTGTCGAAAGATGGCTGATTTGGTCGTTGATTGCGAGGACTTGAGTATGGACTTGCTTATTAATAGAATTATTGAAAAACTAATGGAATATTATTCGTAAAGACTAGAATGAAGGTGAAATATGAGTTTAGAAAATAAAAATGTAAATGCTTTGAGAGTACTTGCAGTAGATATGATTGAAAATGCAAAAAGTGGACACCCTGGAATTGCCCTTGGCGCAGCACCAATTTTATATGCTTTGTATTCAAAACATATAAATGTAGTACCATCAGATGATAAAAATATTTTAAGAGATAGATTTATAATGTCTGCAGGGCACGGTAGTAGCATTTATTATGCTACTTTACACGCTTTTGGCTATGATATTACTATGGAGGACTTGAAAAAATTCAGGGTTCTTGGAAGCAAAACTCCGGGACATCCAGAATATAATCATACTCCTGGTGTTGATGCTACAACTGGTCCGTTGGGTCAAGGTGTTGCTACTGCAGTTGGTATGGCTATTGCGCAAAAAATGATGGCTAGTAGGTTTAATAAAGCTGATTTAACTCTATTTGATAATTATACTTATACTCTTGTGGGTGAAGGGTGTCTTATGGAGGGTGTTTCGTATGAAGCACTAAGCCTTGCTGGTACTTTGAAACTTAATAAGTTAATAGTGCTATACGATTGTAATAAGATTACTCTTGATGGTAATCTAGATAATGTTATGGGTATGGATATTTCTGCATATATGTCTAGTTTGGGCTTTAATGTGTTAGAAGTAAAAGATGGTAATAATGTTGAGGAAATTTCTTCTGCTATAGCTGAGGCTAAGAAGTCAACTGAGAAACCATCATTCATAATTGTTAATACACATATTGGTTTTGGTTCACCTTTGCAAGATAGTCATAAAGCACACGGCTCTATCTTGGGTGAAGAAAATGTGGCTGTTTTAAGGCAAAATTTAGAGATTAATACTCCTAAGTTTGAGCTTGGTAAAGATGTTAGTAGGGACTTTGTTTTCTTAAGAAAAAGATTTGCAACTTGTGAAAAAGTTTTCAAAGAAAGATTAAAGGCTTTTTCAAGGGCATACCCAGGAGACTACAAATTATTAAAAGCATATATGTCAGGCAATTTTGATTTGAATGTAATTAATCAAATCGTTAGTGAGAAAGAAATGGCAGGTAGAGAACTAGGCAATCTAGTACTTAATAAAATTGCCGAAAATAACACTGGTATTGTTTGTACTTCTGCCGACTTGTTTAGTAGTACTAAGGCTAGTATTAATAACAATGGCTATGCTAATGATAATTGGGCTAACAGAAATCTAAAAGTTGGTATTAGAGAGTTTGCTATGGGAACTATCTCAAATGGTATTGCTTTATATGGTGGACTTACTCCTGTACAAAGTACTTTTATGGTATTCAGTGATTATATGAAAAACGCACTAAGACTATCTGCTATGATGAAGTTGAGGGTGATTTCTGCATTTACTCACGATAGTATTGCTGTTGGTGAAGATGGTGCAACTCATCAATGTTCAGAGCAATTGGTTGGGCTTAGAGCAATACCTAATTGCAAGGTGTTTAGACCTGCGAACTTAAACGAAACTATTGCATCATATTCTCTTGCTCTAGAAT
>JAZLDP010000043.1:0-14764 GCA_045614835.1 Clostridia bacterium
ACTTCACCACAATCATCACAAGTAAATAGCGGAATATCGTGTCCAGACCAAATTTGACGAGAAATACACCAGTCTTTGATATTATACAACCAATTTAAGTATGATTTCTTATATTGCTCATCCATAAAGCGAACCTTGCCCTCTTCTACTACTTTGATAGCAGGTTTAACAAGTTCATCCATTTTAACGAACCATTGACTAGAAATCAAAGGCTCGATAACTGTTTTACATCTCTCACAATGTCCAACATTATGTGAATAATCTTCAATTTTTACTAGGTTGCCTTTCTTCTCTAAATCAGCAACGATAACATCTCTTGCTTCTTCTCTAGTAAGACCTTGGTAGCTACCAGCAAGTTCGTTCATGATTCCGTCATCACCAATAACTTTGATTACCTCAAGATTATGTCTAAGACCAACTTCAAAGTCGTTAGGGTCGTGTGCTGGAGTAATTTTAACAACACCAGTACCGAAATCCATTTCAACATAGTCATCAGCAACAACTGGGATTAATCTATCCATAAGAGGAAGAATAACATTCTTACCAACCAAATCTTTGTAACGGGCATCATTAGGATTAACAGCAACAGCAGTATCACCAAGCAAAGTCTCTGGTCTAGTAGTTGCAACTTCAATATATTTGTCACTATTCTCTACTTGATATCTAATATGCCAAAGGTGTGAAGGAAGGTCTTTGAACTCAACCTCTGCATCAGAGATTGAACTTCTACACTTAGGACACCAGTTAACTATTCTCTTTCCTTTATAAATCCAACCTTTCTTAAACAAATGAACGAATACTTTTCTAACTGCTCTGCAATTTCCCTCGTCCATTGTGAAAGATAATCTATCCCAATCACAAGAATATCCCATTCTTTTGAATTGGTCGATAATAGTACCCTTATAATCTTTGTACCATTTATCAATTCTCTTCCTGAACTCTGCTCTACCTAACTCTTCTTTGCTAGTTCCCTCTCTCTCAAGTTCTTTGCAAAGCATATATTCTGTAGACAAAGCTGCGTGGTCGGTTCCAGGAACCCAAAGTGCTGAATAGCCTTGCATACGCTTTCTACGAATGATAATATCTTGGATTGTTTGTTGGAAAGCGTGTCCCATATGTAACTTGCTTGTTACATTTGGTGGCGGCATAATAATTGTAAAAGGTTTCTTGTTTTTATCTATTTTTGCACTAAAATAATTTCTCTCTAGCCAAGTATTGTATATGCTAGTTTCAAATTCACTAGGATTATATGTCTTTTCCATTTCTATCTATTAAACTCCTGCTCTAATTACAATAATAAGTATGGATACAAATAGGCACGCAAGTCCTGCTGCCTTAAATCCAATCATAACTGGGTCTTTCTCATCAATCTCATCACTTTTTCTGACGACCACAGCTACTTTTCTTGCAATTATAGCAAGTGATACACCAAGAATAGCAAAACCAATTGCAAAAAGCATTGATGGCATTGATAATCTTGCGATTAGGTTATTCCAAAAATCTTTGAAAACATTAAGTAACATATTCATAGCGTTAAGCTCCTATTTTTAGATTTTTAGTCAAGTGCTTTTGTAAAAAACAAACACCTCAACTTATAGGCAAATAATCAAATTCTCTCGACAATCCGCCTATTATAATCATAACTATACAAAATTATATCACTATAAAACAAAAAAAACAAGTCAAAACTCGGAAAAATATCAATAATAACAAAAACAAAATCCATTGAATATACTAAAGTATGACTAAATTAGGAGGTCAAAATGAAAAGGTTTATAATCGCACTACTTTGTATTATGCTAGTTATACCACTAGGGCTTGTTGGATGCAAGGACAAAGATGATAATGTTGTTAGAGTTTGCGAAGTAACACACAGTGTATTCTACGCCCCTCTGTATATTGCCATCAATAACGGATACTTCGAGGAATATGATATAGAGATAGAACTTAGCAATGGAGGAGGTGCTGACAAATGTATGAACGCCCTTGTTAGCAAATCGGCAGACATTGCACTTATGGGACCAGAAGCAACTATTTATGTAGCCAATCAAGGCAAAGAAGATATGCCAGTTGTATTTGGTCAACTAACACAAAGAGATGGCTCATTTATAATCGGCAGAGAAAATATCACTAACTTCACTTGGGACACCCTTGCCAACAAAACAATTCTTGGAGGTAGAAGAGGTGGAGTTCCTGCTATGACACTTGAGTATGCAATAGAGAAAAATAATGTTCAAAACTGCACCATCAATTATGATGTTGCGTTTGATAATCTAACTAGCGCATTCATTGGCGGAACGGGAGATTTCGTTACAGCATTTGAACCTGCAGCCAGTCAAATTGTTGCTAGTGGTAATGGTCACATAATTGCAAGTGTCGGAGCAGAAACAGGTGAAATTCCTTACACTGCTTTTACCGCTAACAGAAGTTACATCAGTGCAAATGAAGAAACTATTAAGAATTTTTTAAGAGCAATTATTCGTGGTTACAACTATCTAATTAGTTCAGATATTGATGATGTTATAGATGCTATTAGACCATCTTTTGATGGCACTACTGATGAAATGTTGAAGGTATCTTTAGAAGCTTATCGAGAGATTGATGCTTGGTCTAGAACACCAGTAATGAGCAGTGTTGCGTACAACAATCTTATGAATATTATTATCAATTCTGGAACACTAAACTCAGCCGTTGATATGAGTAAAGTTGTAGACAATTCTTATGCTCAAGCAGTACTAAAAGACTTTATTTAAAAACACTGAAAAAGCACTAAAATCTAGTGCTTTTTTATTCTTTGCATAACACTCTATATTATTAGAAATCACCATTTCAAAAGTATCACAAAAAACAAACAAATTGAGTATAATGAGGTAAGGCAAGAGTTTATTATTTAAACTACTTTCCTTAAACTTAATTGGGGTTAAATATGAGAATTCTTAAATTAAACAAAGTAGCACTCACATACTTCAGCGACAAGGGAGAAACTGAAGCTTTGAAGGATATAACCTTTGAGATTGACGAAGGCGAATTTGTAAGTATTGTCGGACCAAGTGGTTGTGGCAAAACTACAATTCTATCTCTTATTAGTGGACTAATTCCCGCTACAAGTGGAAGCATTGAATTAAAAGATGATAAAGGCTCTTCTTTCGTTGGATATATGTTTCAGAAAGACAATTTAATGGACTGGCGAACAGTGCTTGAAAATGTTTATCTTGGTCTAGAGATAAGAAAACAAAAGACACAAGAAAACATAACCTATGTCAATTCGCTACTAAAAAAATATGGGCTATGGGAATTCAAAGACAAATATCCTCGAGAGTTATCTGGTGGTATGAGACAAAGAGTGGCACTTATCAGAACTCTTGCTCTACGCCCTACAATTCTACTTCTAGATGAAGCCTTTAGTGCACTTGACTATCAAACAAGACTAGATGTTTGTGATGATGTGTACAACATTATTAAAAGCGAAAATTTAACAACAATACTTGTAACTCACGATATATCAGAAGCTATATCTCTAAGTGATAAAATTATAATACTATCCCATCGCCCTGCAGTAGTTAAACAAACTCTAAAAATCGAAATGCCCAAAGAAGATAACACCCCTTTCAAAAGAAGAGAAAGCATCAAAGCAAAAGAATACTTTGATAATATTTGGAGAGAACTTAAGTGAAAAACAATATTTCAAAAGAATATGCGAAATACTTACGAAAAAAAAGAACAAATAAAGTTATAATCCTTTCAACACAGATTGGAATACTGGTTGCTTTTATCGCTATGTGGGAAATTCTTGCTAAGTTAAAACTAATTGACACCTTTATCTTATCTTGTCCTAGCAAAATTCTTAGTAGCATAAAATCACTATACACCTCTGGTTCGTTGTTTCATCACATATTCACCACTTTGTCTGAGGCAATAATAGGTTTCTTGATTGCGACAGTTAGCGGATATTTGATTGCCATTATTTTATGGTGGAACGAATTTATCAGAAAAGTTCTTGACCCGTATATAGTAGTACTTAATTCTCTGCCTAAAATTGCGTTAGGACCAATAATAATTATTTGGGTAGGAGTTGGAACCAAAGCAATTGTTACAATGGATATTCTAATAATGATTGTAATAACAATTATCACTATGCTTCACGCTTTTATGCAAATAGACAATACAAAAGTTATGTTACTTAGAAGTATGGGAGCCAATAAATTCCAAATACTAACCAAACTAGTTATTCCTAATGCACTTTCTGAGTTTATAAGTTTACTTAAAATCAATGTTGGTCTAACTTGGGTTGGAACTATTATGGGAGAATACCTTGTAAGCAAAGCAGGACTAGGATATTTAATTATTTATGGTAGTCAAATATTTAACCTTGACTTAGTTATGGCAGGAACAATTCTATTATGTATTCTAGCAACTGCTATGTATTGGATTGTTGCTTTAATTGAAAAATTCGTTAACAAAAAACTAAATAAATAAAAAGTGTGCATACAATATTGCACACTTTTTTTACACTCTACTTTCAAACATACTTTAACCCACAAAATTTCTATTTTTCTTTAAAGCAAATATCACAACAATTAGCCCCACTACAGCTATAAAAATATAAACATTTCCAACAAGATTATCAAAACCTAGCAAACTAATAACCACACCCAGAACTATAGAAACAACAACTGAAAAAAGCTTGTTCTTAATATACTTGTTAACAAAGTTACTTAACAAAAAAACATTTGAAATAAGAGTAGTAAAAAGCCCTAAATATATGCTTATTTGCATAGCGGTATATAGAACAAAGTTCCTGTTTGAAAGTTCTAAATTAGGCATAATATTATCAACTAGACCATTACTTATGATTGAAAAATTAACACCTATCAACAAGCCTGTTATCACTAAAGAACAAATTAATGTTATAAGCAATTTTTCTCGCTTAGAATATTTATATCCTATTTCAATTATCAAAAGTCCTAACGAGATAATATTAATGAATACATATCCTCCACCACTTATAATACTATCCCACAAAGAACCATTATTAACTTCACTAATAACCCCTCTTTTCATTGTTAAAATCAATATCAAAATAAGTATAGGTACGAGAAAAACATTAACACACTCTAGCCCTTTTACATTTCTACATACAACACCAAAAGTAAGTGCGATAGTTATCGAAACAACTAAAAATTCGCTTAATTTTAAACTACTAGCCAAAGCAGAAGTACCTGCAAACATAGAACCCGTAATTATAAGTATACATATTGCAAACAACCACTCAACAATACTTTTACTTTTTGCAAAATAACAGCAAATGAATTCTTCTGTACTCTTAACTCTAGTTGAGATAACAAAGAAAAAACCAACAAGTAGAAAAAACAAAATTCCAGAAACAATACAGGCAATATATCCAACAGAACCAAACCGTGAAAAATAACAGGCAACTTCTCTACCACTAACAAATCCAGCACCCAAAAAGCAACCTAATATAAGGCTAATAGCAGACAATATTCTCATATGAGATTATATGCGTATTTTGGCTATTTTAGAAGTTTTATTTTAATTTACTACAACAAAAAAACCAACCACAAAAGGTTGGTTAATTTATTATTTATTATCTTCGTCTTTATGCACTTTAACTTCTTTGTTAACTGATACAAAACCAGATGAAGTTTTGTTTGTAACATTCTTAGGAGTTGATGGTTTAGCCTTCTCTGTAGAGTTAAGCAAAACTTGTGAACCTCTAAGTTTTCTTGAATTTCTATATTCTTGTTGAGCTTTCAAATTGCCAAGTGCAACAAGTTCTTCCATTTGAGATGCTCTATCTTTCTTAGTCTTGAACATATCAAAAGGAATAATTAATAAGAAACCAAGACCAATAACAATCGCAAAGATTGGTAATTGATGAACTAGAGGAACTTCGATAAATTTATATAACAATTTATTCACAGCATCATATTCTTCGCCCATAGTTCCGAAATAGTTTGCGTGAACTGCTAAAGTTGTAAATCTAAGAATAACATTAAAGATATGAACAAAAGCAACGATTATAATATAGTTTAAGAAACAATTAACAATGTCTTTTTTATTTAAGTAGTCTTCAAACCACATTGTTTGTAAGATTGCATAAGCAATTACAAGACCACTACAAACAAAGTATGACATAACTGATATTGACCAAGCACCTGTCATTGTCAAATAGTTAGGCGCTACAAACAATCCAATTACTGCTAATGGTACAGTTATAAAATAACCAAATTTAACCCAACTTTCACTTCCTTTGATTTGAACAAATAAGCTAATATATACAAATACATTAAGAGGTGCTAGTGGCAAACATTCCATAAAACTTCCACCACTAATTAGAAGTCCAACAAACTCCAACACAACAAGAAGGCACATTGTTCCAACCATTGCCCAACTAGCAAGTTTTTTCTTCTCACCCTCCATCTTTCTAAGTACAAATACAAGAGTGGTAGCCAAGGCAACAGCAAGGACCAAAAGACCCCAATGTGAAGCACCGAATAGTCTAAAAGTTGCACAAAGTTTTTCCATATTTTTCTCCTAAAGTTAATCTATTTCCAATTTTCCATTATTTATTCTTACAATAGCATTAACACCTTCACTAAAAGTATTAATCTCTCTTGCAATTAGTTCGTTAGTATAAAAACCAATATCTACTAGAGCATTATTATCAATAATCTCTAGGGCTTCTTCATTATCTTCATCCGAGAAATTATTAATTCTATACTCAGAACTCATACAATACATATCATTATTAAGAATATTAACAACTGATGTCGTTCTAACATATACGGAAGGCAAACTATTACCAATTACTACCGCAGTCAAATCTAGACACATAAGACTAGTTAAACTCAATGTATTGTTCTCAAAGGTTAGTATGGTTTCTATCAATTCAACGGTATCGCTATACACAGATGTTGAAATCATTTTCTGAGATAACGCTCCAAAAGTACGATTATCCAAGGTTAAAGTTGAGGTCAAAGTAACTGTTTTGTCAGTTAAGATTTCTAAATTAATCTCATCTAACAAAACCACCCCACCCACACCAGCAGAATTAAGGGCATCTTTGCAATTACTCCAATCAATAGCATCTAATTGTCTTGTGGTTATCAAATCAGTTCTATCTACAGGAGTTGCAAGTTTGACCTTCAGTTCTTCGGATATTCCTATAAGTTTATCCCAAGAATAATCATCAACATCACCAACACCCCTACAAGTATAGAAAATTGAACCAAAAATTAGAAACAATGCAAAGCATATACCAAATATTTTATAGGCCTTCTGTTCTCCTGTTTTAGGTAGTTTTTTGTTCTGTTTTTTTAATTGTTTTTGACGCTTTTTTTCGTCTTTACGCTCTTGCCAAAAATCTTTTATCATCTAATAAAAAACCAATAAACTAGTACTAGTAATCCAATAATAAGCGCAAATCTAATTATCTTCTTGATTAGTTTAAACAAAACAATTCTCCTCAAATTTAATTTATCTTGTTGAATTAACATTTTTAGTATACTTTTTTCAATATTTAATGTCAAATAAATTACCGCTTTCACATAAACTAACAACTTATTTTGTTCAAATTTTCAACAAATAAAAAGACCTATAAAAAACTTTTTTAAAAGATTATTTTACCAAAATTACAAATAACTACTAAACAAAGGAATAATCGCACAAAATAAGAGCAATTACAATGCTTTGTTATTTATAACAAAGACTAGTAAATGATTTGCCAACAACAGCAAATTAATATTATAATATAATATCTAGTTATATGTAGAATGGAAAAATGGAGTTAATCTAATGAGAAAATTTTTGAAATATTTTTGGGTATTACCTATACTTGTGGTAACATTAATTTTTGGTACCATCTTTTTGCCGAACACAGAAGAGGACAATATAAAAGAATTTCAGAAATTCGCCAATTCCTATCAACAACTAATTCGTAGTCAAGGAGAGATTGAGAATTATAAAGAAATTACCCTTAATCTATCCAATGACTTAACATACAAGAACGGCTCTTACCGAATTAGCGGAGAGAAATTCGCCAAAGTTACTGGTAGTAGACTAAACTATCAAAACAATGGCGAACTGGAAATTAGCAATTCAGAAAACACCATTACCATATACAATAACACCAACACTCTTAGAATTAATAGCGTTGACCTAGAAGCTATGCAAAACGCTAGTGATATTAACATAAATAGTTCTGAATTCCCTATTGATGAGGTTGCAACCTCTCTAGGATATGAATTAACTTATGGAACCAATACTTTAACACTAACTAGACCTTATATTACAAAAAGATTGCTTGTTTATTCAAGTGCTAACCTAGATGACTTTGGTGCAACACAACATATCTATGGTTGGGACAATCTACACATATATCAATACTCAACTGAAGAACAAACTAGAGATGCTTACGAATACTTCTCTAGCCTAGATAAAGTTACTAGTGTAGAAGTTGATGCAATTATCACTCCTGCTGATTATGAAGAAGAGGATACAGTTGTTACCCCACTTGGATTAGATGACACCTTCTCTTATACTTCTTGGGGTGCTAGTGCTATGGGCGTTAGTACATACTCAGAATATCTAAAAGAAAATGTAGGCGTAGATAACTTCCCTGAGATAGTTGTTGCTGTATTAGACACAGGTCTTGACAGCGACCATATTTGGTTCAAGAATAGAATTGCAAAATTAAATGGCGAAGATATTGGAGCGAACTTCTCCAATTCAGAAAATTCATCTTGCGTATATGAAGATAGATACGGACACGGAACACATGTTTCTGGAATTATAGCAGATTTAACATTTAATAATGTTAAAATCCTACCAATCAAAGTAATGAACGATAATGGATATGGTTTCTCTTCTTCTATCAAACTTGGTATCGATTATGTAATTCAGCTTAAAACCCAAGGTTTAAATATCGTTGCTATGAATTTGAGTTTGGGTACAACAACTTCAGTTGGTACAACTAACCATACCGAATTCAAAACAAAAATTAACACCGCATACAATCTTGGAATACTAAGTGTTGTAGCAGCAGGTAACAAAGGCGAAGATTGTTCAGTGAACACACCAGCAAATGTAACCTCTGCAATAACAGTTTCCGCAATATCTCATACTGGTAATGTATTCTTTAGACCAGAGTGGTCTAACTATGGAAATTATATAGATGTATGCGCTCCAGGCGGAAATATTAGAAGTGCTGCAGTTGGTGGCGGAACAAGGACTGATAGCGGAACTTCAATGGCTGCCCCACATATCGCAGGTGTAATTGCCCTATTCTATACAGACTATAGCAAAAACTACACACCAGCAGAAATTGAACAACTATTAGACAACTCTGCAATTGACTTAGGTGACACCGGTTGGGATAAATATTATGGAGAAGGCTTAGTTAATATTGAATATGCCAACGCAGACCTTATTGATGAAGTAATATTCAGCAATACTACAACCGACCATACTTCTGCATTTGAATTAAGATTGTCTACAACAACACCAAACGCAAAGATTTATTATACAATCAATAACGACAAACCTAATCTAAATAATGCAATAGAATATACTCAACCACTATACATTACAAGAACTCAAAAGATTAGTGCAATTGCTTATATTATTGAAAATGATAGAATTACTGCTTATAGCAAAATTAGAACAATTATGTATTGTTTCTACGGAGAAGATATTGAAGATGCTTACTCTGTTAGTAGCAACGGTACACTACTAGGCTACAATGGGGGAATGTTAGACATAACAGTTCCTATGACCGTTAATGGAATTACTATTAAAGCTATTGGCGACTTTGCTTTTGCTAATACTTATATAGAAAGTATTACCCTACCATCTACTGTAACCAAGATAGGCAAACAATCATTTGAAAATTGTGTAAATCTAAGATATGTTTATGCTCCTAGCGTTCAACAAGTAGGAGTTCAATCGTTCTTTGGATGTACAAGCCTAGAACACCTTACAGATGAATACTTCCCTGCACTTGAAATAATTGACAAATATGCTTTCGTTAACTGTTACTTTATTCACACAGTTTCACTATCAAAAGTAAAACTTGTTGACTTTTATAGTTTCTATATGAGAGACCAGGCAAATACATATATTAAAAGTATTACCCTACCAAGTGCGACAACAATTGGTGAAAGTGCTTTCTTCAATTGCTCATCACTTGCAACTCTTGATATTCCTAATGTTCACACTATTAGCTCAAGCGCTTTCTTAAATTGTAATATAACAGGAAACATATATCTTCCTAGCCTAGAATATCTTGGTTCAAAAGCATTCTATGGCAACAGAAATATTACTGCAGTTAACTTCCCTAAAGTTAAAATTATTGGCTCTCAATGTTTCTACACATTCTGTACAAACATTACTTCAGTCAATATTCCACAAGCACAAATTGTTGGTAGCAAAGCATTCTCCGGCTGTTCAAATATTGTAGAACTAGTCGTTGATGAACTTCACGAAGCATCTTCTGAGGCTTTCAGCGGAATGGGACAACTAACAGAAATCAATCTTCCAAAATTACAATATGCTGGTAAGAACGCTTTCTATAGTATGTCTGCAGTATCTTCTTTAGACCTTCCTAACATTATCAAACTTTCTTCTTATGCCTTTGGAAACACCTCTAGTCTACACAATGTATACCTTCCTAGCAGCATAGAATATATTGATAAATTAGCGTTTAAAGACTGTTCAAATATTTGTACTTTCCACATTTATTACAATACAATCGCTCACGACTTTGTTAATGCAAATAACTATTTATCTCAAGATGTATCTTCTGTAGACCACTTCTTCTTATATAATATAGTCAATAACGAAGTTCATATTACTGGTTATGATGGAGATTACCCAAATAACTTAACTATTCCTTCTTATATCAATTCACTACCAGTAACTAAAATTTGTGCTAACGCATTCTTAAACTGCACTACCCTATATAACTTAAATGTATCAACATTAAAGACAATTGAAGAATATGCCTTTGTTGGTTGTTCAAATCTAACAAGCGTAACACTTAGTTCTATTGAAACAATTGAAAGAGATGCTTTCAAAAATTGTACTGCCCTAAATGAAGTTAATATTTCAAATGTAACAACACTAGGCAACAATGCTTTCTATAACTGTGAAAGTCTTCTTCAAGTTAAACTATCAAAAAATATAAGTAGTATTGGAGACAATGCTCTAGGATATATTAGTGGAAATGAAATCATACCTACATTTACAATTATTGGATATCAAGGCACTATTGCAGAAGATTATGCTGATAGATTAGATATTACTTTCCACTCAATATTTAATGACATCACTTCTTTCTATTATAGTTTCTACGACAATAACGGAAAACAAGATATTACAATCACTCTTGTTGATGGATATACTACAGGAAGTTTAATTATACCAGCCTCTTATAGTACCTACACCATCTCAAAAATTTCAAAACAAGCATTTATGAATTGCTCATTTATAACAGGAATTCAACTACCTAGTACTATAACTACAATTGAAGAAGAGGCTTTCTATAATTGTAGTTTACTAGAAGAAATTAACTTGGAATATGTAACAACTCTTGGTCAAAGTGCTTTTAGTGGTTGTTCATCTCTTAAAACTGTTAACCTAGAGCATTTAACAGAAATCCCTGCTTATTGCTTCGATGGTTGCGAAAGAATTGCAACTCTTAATATTCCTAATGTAACAAAAATCAATAGAAACGCTTTCTCTAATTGTTATGACTTGCATACTGTTATCAGTCCAAACCTAGAACACATTGAGAGAGAAGCTTTCTCTAGCTGTTCAAGCCTAGAAAACATTGACACTAAAAAAATTAAATATCTAGGAACTTTCGTTAGTAACACAGAAACTTACGGACAAGTATTTGTGTATTGCGAAAAATTCAAAGTAGCATACTTCCCTAACCTAGTTAGAGTAGCCGCTTCCATATTCTCAACCACAACTGAAAAAGTTGTTGTTGGAGACAAATTAACTGATATCTATGGAATTCCATTCCCAGGCTCAATCAAAATCTACGGATATGCGGGTTCAAAAATAATTGCTCACGCAGTTAACGGAAACCGCCCTTACCAAACAATTGATAGATTATCTCTTGTTCAAGATGTTGTTTCTACTGCTCAATGTGAGAGATTTGATGAACTTACATTATCAGTCGAAACCACTGGTTTTGAACAAACTTATCAATGGCATTCAACAAATAGCACAGTAGATGATGGAACACCAATTGATGGTGCAACAGATAGTACTCTAATAGTTAATACCGAAAATATTGGAACAACCAAATATTATGTAGTTGTAACAGACTGGACAGGAGAAACACTTGTATCCACTCTATCTACAGTAAATGTATTTGATACTGGTTCTACTTACATTGTTAATATCGAAACACCAAGTAACGGTACAATTGATAAACTTGGAACAAACTATGTTGCTGCTGGAGACAATTTCGCTATTAAATTCAAACCAAATACAGGTTGCTACATTAGTAGCCTTATAATTGATGGAACACCTCTATCAGAACAAGAAATCCAAGCCATTGTAGACAACAATTACATATATGTATTTAGTAATATTGATACAGACCATACAGTTGAAGTAAGTTACGAAAGTGCAAACTTCATAATTACAGTTATCCAAAGCGAAAGGGGAGTAATTAGTGATGCCAAAGATAGTTACGCTTATGGCTCTAGCGGATACTTCCACTTCACTCCCGACAAAGGATATTATGTAGAGTATATCACTATTGATGGAACACCTGTTCCACAAACCAAAAATGTTGTAGATTACCTATTGTCAGATATCACATCAGACTACACTATTTCTGCAAAGTTCTCACCTAGAGAAGATATTCAGTATGTCGTTAACCATTATCAACAAAGTGTAAATAATAGCGGAACAATGATTTACGATAATGCTTTCTATAATTTAGAAAGTAGCGAAACCCTATATGGCACAACAAATACAATGACTGAGGCTATATCAAAAACTTATATTGGCTTCTATGTATTAAACTTTGAAAATGTATTAATCGACCCAAATATCAATAAAATAACTATTAATATCTTCTATAATAGAGAAATTTACAAGGTTAATTTATTCAAAGGCGCAGGTATCAGTAGCGTATCTGGTAGCGGAGATTATATGTACGGTCAAACCGTAACCATTATTGCAGAAGCTACACTGGGCTATACTTTCGAAAAATGGACTAGCGGAGCACCAATGTTCTATGAAGATAGCATTAATATATGTTATACCTTTGTAATAGTTAACCACAATGCAGACTTCACTGCTACTGCAGTTATCAATGATTCACCTCCTAGCGACCCTGGTAACAACGATAACCCTACCCCTCCTAGCGGAAGTGGAGATAATAACGACAATACACCAACAACACCAGAAAACAACACCACAAATACAACAACTTCTTCTGGTGGTCTAAGTGGTGGAGCTGTCCTTGGAATTATTCTAGGAGCACTTGGTGGAATTATCGTACTAGTTGTTGTTGTAATCATCAAAAAATCTAAAAATAGTAGATTTTAATTAAATAAAAAAGGCATTACAATTTTGTAATGTCTTTTTCTTTTATTCTAATTCCCAATTATCTTTATGTAGACGAGCCGCTTTTACAAAAAGATAATTGTTAGATTTTTCCTTTGTTGCAACACTTAGAACATAATCTTCATTGTTATAGGCATCCCAGATATCATCTATCGTATCAATATAATAACCTTCTATATCTATTTTGCTAGGACTAAATACTTTATCTCCTAGAAGTTTAAATACAGCCTCTTTCTTAGTCCAAATCTCAGTCATACTCTTACTATCTTCAGTAACTTCTTCTAACTCTTGGTGATTTAATACTCGTCTTCTTAACCCACACCAGTTCCTTGGTGTTGTAGAACATTCTATATCAACACCAACCTCTTGTTTGCTAATTGCAACACACACAAGAGCGCCAGAATGACTAATAGAAAAACTGTATCCATCTACATAAGGCTTTCCGTTTTCAGATACCCTAAGCACACTAAAATCTTCATCAATGCCCCATATATCTTTGACTGCATATTTAAGCAAACTTAGAGCAGAAGAACTTTGAATAGTTCTTTTAGTTTCCTCAAAATTCTGTTTATCACTTTCAGGCATACATACAGTACAATACTTTATATCTTTTACTTTTGCAAGATATACATAGACATTATTATCACAAGTAATATCTATATCATATTTACCATACTCACACCTCGAGATATTAATATCAATATCCATAGGAATAAAGTTGCATATAACTTTCAACATAATAACTCCCAAAACTTTCAAATACCTAACAACACAAACTCTAGTCACATATTGTTTTCATTGGTTACATACAAGAAAATGCGAACTATAAAGTCCGCATTGTTTGGTGCACCGTAAGGGAGTCGTCTATACGAACAAAGTGAGAATATTTCTGAGCAAAATGCAAAGCATTAATGCGAAAGAATACCGGGTTCGACAATTGCTGAAAGCAATTATACAATGAATATTGTCCCCTTATGGTAATAAAAGACCACACTTAGCGTGTGGTAATTGGTGCACCGTAAGGGAGTCGAACCCCTAACCTTTGGTTCCGTAGACCAACGCTCTATCCAATTGAGCTAACAGTGCATATTGATATTGTGATGGAAGTTTGAAATATATGAAATATAGTTAATATCAAAACTGATTGGTTATGGGG
>JAZLDP010000044.1:0-1578 GCA_045614835.1 Clostridia bacterium
CAGAAGAGTTAGCAGCATTTATGCTAGAACTTGATGAATCAGGTACTAGTGCCTTTGGTCGTGCTTTACAAGACCCTAACTTATTTACAAAAGCTGCTTTCTGGTTACTAAACGAAGAACAGATTAT
The DNA here is from genome assembly GCA_045614835.1 of Clostridia bacterium. GTDB lineage: Bacteria > Bacillota > Clostridia > Christensenellales > UBA1242 > UBA11490. The sequence continues at coordinate 128 of JAZLDP010000044.1, forward strand.
TGAAGAACTCAGTAAATAGATGTAGGATAATTATAAGCGAGGTTACGAACAAGCAAAGGCTGATATGCAAGGAAATAATAAGCCTAGTGTTGTGTTTAAACCTAAGAAAAGTGAAAAGAAAACTCAATCCGATGAATTATTATTCACGGATGAGGAATGGTAATTAATAATTAAAAAATTTTATTTATGTTAGTAGCAAGTTTTGTAACAAATCGCGCCACTATGGGCGATACTAGAACTTACGAAGACTTTAGTAAGTTCCTCGGTGAGCGTCCTCACCGTTTAGGTCTAGTTTCTAGACTTTATCCAAGTTTAACCGCAACTTTCTTGACTGAATCATTAAGAAATATTTATTACGGAGATAACAAGAAAGCTCAAGGTTTCCAATCAATTGATAGTACTTACTTCGAATGGGAAGTATCTACTAATTATATTAAGAGAGTTGCTCTTGCAGCTGCTCCTGTAGGTGACGGTGCTAATGGTACTGAAATCGAAATGATTTTCAAAGAAAATTGGTATCAGTTACACGAAATCTTTAAGTTTGATCACACTGGTCAGCAATTCTTTGTTGTTTCTCGTCCAGTAAGATTGGCCGACAATGCTTGGCAAGTAATGGTACGTCTTCTTGACGATGATTATGATTCAAGAATTGATGTTGCTGAATATAGTGAAGGTGATTTGAGTCACTTTATTGGTAATGCTAAGCCTGAATTGCATGATGTTGGTTTCGTTAAGTATCAATCTAATGTAGAAAAGATGCGTAACTACTTAACAACTATTCGTGTTGAAGATTCTTATTCAGCTAAGTATGCTGCTATGGAAGATACATTCATCAAGATTGGTAAGGGTGAAAATCAAGGTTGTTTGACTGAAAAGATTTACAAGCTCGATCCTATGAAGAAGAACTTGATTGAAAACTTCTTGTATGTTCGTGAAAACATGATGTTGCTTGCTAAGGGTAACATGGGTGTTGATGGTAAGGCAACTATCTCTGATAGAGGTACTGGTCGTCAAATCCAAATTGGTGATGGTTTGATTCCTCAGATTGAACGTTTTGCTTCTAAGTATTCTGCTAATAAGATTACTATTAACACATTCCATACTGTAATCAATACTCTCGTAGAAAAGGCAGAAGACCCAACAGGTAATCATTTCGTATTCGTATGTAACGAACAAGCTTGGGCAATCGTACAGAAGGTATTGGGTTCATATTTGTCAGATCGCAAGACTGACGGTGCTTACTTATGGTCAAAAGGTGGTGAAGGTAAGTACATTAAGGTAGGTGCTACATTCGATTCTTATGAATGGGGCGGTAACGTAATTTCGTTCAAAGTTGATAGAACTTTGAGTCGTGAATTTAGCAAGCCTTACTTCTTGTGTATTGACTTAACTACTGGTAAGACTTCAACAACTCCTCCAGTAATGATGTTCTCTCTTAAGGGTGGTGATTA
>JAZLDP010000045.1:0-23793 GCA_045614835.1 Clostridia bacterium
AATTTCGTACACGATATTTACAAATTTATCTAGGAATGCTCTGTCGTGTGATACAACAATGATTGCTTTTGAGTAACCAGCAAGGAACTCTCCTAGCCATTTGATTGCTGTTATATCTAAGTGATTGGTTGGCTCGTCTAGTATTAGCAAATCTGGTTTGCTAAGAAGTAGTTTAAGTAGGGCAATCTTGGTTCTCTGTCCACCAGAGAACTCATTAAGCTTCTTAATCTTGTCTTGCTTGTTAAAGCCGAATTTTTTAACAGCTTGGTTGAATTCTTTAAGGTATGTATATCCGCCAATCATATCATAGGTGCGGAGCATTTCTTCATATTTATTTATGTCGTAATTTTTTCCACTAGCCATTGTATTTTCAATTTGGTCTAGTTTTTCTTTTAATTCAGTGATTGGTCTAAAAACTTTCAAGATTTCGTTCTCGAAAGTTTCGTTGTCGTTGTCAAATGCGATTTGTTTAAGATATCCAATTTCAAACTTTCCAGTCTTTTGAATTTTGTCTTGTGTAGTGTGGTTATAGCTACTATCTATATCCTGTTGACCTGTAATAACTCTAAGCAGAGTGGTTTTGCCAGAGCCATTACGACCGATAATCGCAATTTTGTCTTTAGTATTAACTTCAAAATTAATGTTTTTGAGTACTTCGATATCTCCAAACGAAACACTAATATTATTTAGGCATAATCTCATAATGCTGACATTATATCATAGTGTAGAGGTATTTGCAAACAAAAGTTGATTTTGCAACAGGTATTGTTGTTTTTAATGGGTTTTTGATATTGAAATTATTTTTTGTCAGCAGTTTATTTAATTGCAACAAAATCTCTAGCGAGATGCTTGTCTCTAAAAATGGGTTTTAAAGGCTAAGATAGGTCTTAAAAACTGATATTTTTGTGTATTATAAGGTTAAATAATTTTGTAAAAAAAATAAATTATGCTAAAATTTAAGTAATTAATAAAAAGGAGATTTACGAAATTGGCAATTTTAAAGAATATACAATGGACTTTTGATGACCCTAATGCAATTATTCAAAAGGTTGACTTAGGTAACAATCAAGTAAACAAGGGCTCTGTTTTAACCGTTAAAGAGGGTCAAGCAGCTATTTTTATTTACAAAGGTAAATTAGCTGATGTGTTCCTTCCTGGTATGTACAAACTTGATACAGACAATATGCCTGTGCTTACTAAACTTATGAGTTGGAAATATGGTTTTGAAACACCTTTCAAAGCAGATATCTACTATGTAAGTACTAAACAATTCACTAACCGTAAGTGGGGTACTGCTAATCCTATTATTGTTAGAGACCAAGAGTATGGCGCTGTAAGAATTCGTGCTTATGGTACATACAGTTTTAGAGTTGATGACCCATATATTTTTATGAAGAATATTACTGGTTCTTGTACTTACTATTCAACTGATGAAATCAACAACTACCTAAGAAGTATGGTCGTTGCTGGAATTAGTGATGCTTTAGGCGAGAGCAAATTATCTATCTTAGATTTAGCTGGTAATATGTTAGAGATGGGTAATCTTGTTGAAGAGAAATTAGGCACAACTTTCAAAGAGTTAGGTCTTGAAATTTCTAAATTCAACTTCGAGAGTTTCTCTCTACCAGAGCAATTAGAGAAAGCATTAGACGAGAACTCAGCTCTATCTATGTACAGAAAGAATATGGATGTATACCAAGCTAAAGGCCGTACAGATGCTCTTATGTCTGCTGCACAAAACACAGGTTCTGTAGGTGGATTTATGGGTGCTGGTATTGGTATGGGCATGGGTGCTCAAATGGGACAAGAATTCTCAAAGGCTAATACTGAAGCTGTGTACTGTCCTAATTGTAACCATCAAGTTAAAAATGGTGCTAAGTTCTGTTCAGAGTGTGGCACTAGAATTAATCCAACTTGTTCAAAATGTAAAAAGGAACTTCCTGCTGGTACAAAATTCTGTCCAGATTGTGGAACAAAACTATAATTTATGAATAATACAAACGATAATCAATCAGCACAAGGTTATACCTGTCCTAATTGTGGAGGTAAAACTAGTTTTAACCCTAGCAAACAATTATTAGAGTGTTTGTATTGTGGTGCGGTTGTTGATGTTGACGAGAAAAGAACAGCTAAAGAAAAATCTCTAGATGTTCTATTTAAAGAAGCTAAAGTTTGGAATGACACAGAGGTTATTAAATGTAATCATTGTGGTTGTCAAGAAGTTGTAGCTAAAGGTCAGATTTCAACAAGTTGTTCGTTCTGCGGAACTAACAATATTATGAAAACAAGTGCCATTGTAGGAATGAAGCCTCAAGGTATTTGTCCATTTGAAGTTACAGGTAATGCTGCTACACAAATTGCAGCTGCTTGGGTAAGTAAGAAAAAATTTGCTCCTAATGACTTCAAAAAAACCGCTAGGTCTAAGGATTTGAGAGGTATGTATGTACCTGCATTTACCTTCGACTGTAGAACACTGACAACTTATTCTGGTAAGTTAGGAGAAACTGAAACCTATACAGTTAGAGTTAATGGTAAGACCGAAACTAGAACTCGTACAAGAACCTTCTTAATATCTGGTAACTATAATAGAACCTTTGATGATTTTTTGGTTCAATCTGCATCTAATATACCAGAAAGTACTTTAGATAGACTTAGTCCGTTTCCAACAGGCAAGTCTGTTGAGTATGACCAAAAGTATCTAGCAGGATATACTGCTAATACATATTCTAAAGATGGTAGACAAACTTGGGCAGATGCACAAGTTAAGATGGAGAATAGATTGAGGAAAGAAATTCTTAATAAGTATGACCACGATAGAGTGTATTACTTAGATACCAAAACAGGCTATCACGATGTAGCATTCAAGTATCTATTGCTTCCAATATATATCGGACACCATACTTTCAAAGGTGAGAATTATAATTTCTTTATTAATGGTTGCACAGGTAAAATAGAGGGTAGAACACCAGTAAGCGGTTGGAAAATTCTATTCCTTATCCTTGGTATACTTGGTGCGATTGGATTTGTTGTATTGCTTGTATTAATCTTTAGTGGAGTATTTAGTTAAAGGAGAAAAATATGGAGAAATATATTTTTATAGGTGTGGCATCAGTTGCATTGGTATTGCTTATCACTGTTATTGTACTTGCTAGACAAAATAAACTTCTTAAATTCGGAAGAGTTAAAATCAAAAAAGGTGTTAGATACACAACAGACGAAAGAGTTGAGAAGGATAATGAAGCTAATATTACATATAACCAAAAAGATTTCATCTTAGAAATCAACAAAGATTATGTTGTTGGCGAAACAAAGAAATTATTACCAGGAACTTATACTGTTCTTGCTAGTAATGAAGAAAACACTAAATTCAATTTAAGAATTGGTGGCGTGGTTAGAGAATATAAACACGGACAAAAAATTGTTTTATCTAAGGGAGAAACAATTACAGCAGTTTCTCATATTGTAATTTTGAGATAAAGGGGAATATATATGAGTAAAAATTTTCTATTTAAATTACTTATTGGTTTGCTTATTTTAGCAGGTCCAGTTCTATGGTTATTATCATTAATCCTTCCTGAGACTTTCGGTTGGTTTAATCTATCTTATTGCGTTGCACTAGTTTCTGGTGGCGTAGGTCTTCTACTTCTTCTTAAAGGTGTATTTAAGAAAGATAATATTGTTTTCAAAAAGGCTAATATCTGGTTAGGTATGGGACTTTTAGTAGTAACTCTACTAAGTATTGCTTCTGCAATTGCTCTTCCAGACAACTGGATTGCACCAATTATCTGTATTATGGCTGCTCTTGCTATTGTTCTTGGAATTATCGGAACTGGTGGTAAAAAATGGGATACTGCAGATAACCAAAAAGCTGGTTACAAAAACTATCACCAAAGAAAAGCTGAAGAAGAGAAAGCTAACAAAGATAAATAATTAAAAATAAAAAACTATCTAAAATAAATTAGATAGTTTTTTTGTTTTATTTAAAATAATCAAGGAAGTCTTTTGGTGATGCTTGTCTAAATCCTGTTAATGAGGTAATACTATCGATTTCGTTAGTATTGTGTTTTGTGTTTTCTTCTGTTGTGTCAGTTGGTTGTCTATTTTGTTCTTCCTCTACTATACTTTTTAGCTTTCTCTCAAGTGCTTCGTGAGTATATTTTAGTTTTAGGTTGGCTTCTAGTCTTTCAACTTTTGGGTATTTTAGTCTGTTGCTTTCCATACAAGTAACTAGACTACTAAAGTCATCAATTCCTTTAGCTTTATGTGGAGTTTCTCCGATTAAAATAACTTTATATTTATCTTGTTTATATGCAAAAAGTTCTTCTATACTGTGTTTGTTTTTGAATTTTTTATAGCCAATATAGTCTAAATTAACTTCATCTCGAGAAATGCCATATTTTTCAAATCTTTTATAGATTTCTTCTTTTTGATGAAATACATTATCTCCAGCAATAAGCACATATTGTGGTTTCAAAGAGTATTTTTCTTGTTCATCTTCTGTGATATCTTGATAGGAAGTAAGAGTGCTATCTAACTCGCATTTTTCTAGAAATTCTCCTAAGTTTCCTGCTGTATTAGCACAAAATAATTTTCTTTTAAATTCTTCTAAAGCTTCTTCTTGAATGGTTTCGAATTTGTATGTATCTAATGTGTATTCAACCATAAGCATTTACCTCCAAATGCTTTTTTGTGCAATGGTAAGTACTTCCAGTTTTTGTTTTAGACTGATAATTTCTTTTTCTATTTGTTTATATTCGTTAGCAATTTTATCTTGCTCAGCAAGTGAGATAAGTGGTATTTGTAGGTTCTCTAATTGTTCTTTTGTCAGTATATTTGTGTTTGTGCCAGAAGATACTTTCTTTAGTGCCTTTTGTCCCTCTTCGCTTTCAAAGAATGCTTTTAGGTAATATGGGTTAATCTGGGCTGTCTCTAATTTAAGTATGTACATATTGTCGGAAGCGATTGTTTTAGACAGAATATTGCTTTTGTCCATAATAGCTGTTTTAAAAGGTGCAGATTTGCTTATAACTATATCTTGATTGTTGACGAAGTATTTGTCGGTATTAAGGTTAATATCTGCTATAGCAGTCAAATTCTCATCTATATGGCCATCGCAGATGTTGGACAGAGTTAAGTAATTGTAGTTCTTGTGTTTTGCTGTTGATGCTATATCCAAATCAACTGCTTTAATGTTCTTGCCTCTAGTAATTGGGGCGGTTAATAAATCTTTAAGTGGTACTGAGTTTTTGAAGGCTGGTGTATCAGTATATCTTATTGGGTTTAGAGTGAACTCTTCTTTTTGCATATCTTCAATAGTTGCAACTTTGCTTATGGTTGTGTTGTTGTCGACAAGAGATAAAATTTTGTTGATTTCATAGTCTTCAAAAACATTTAACCTACGGGTAGATGTAAATATGTTAGATGCGTCTATCATACTAATTGTTGGGCTGTTGCGTTTTAATACAAGTAGTGTAGTTGGACAACTAACACCTCTAATAACTTTTTCTGGAAGTGAAATAACCGCTTTAATTACTTTTTGTCTGATTAAATCTTTTCTAATTTGGTTGTCAAGAGAATTCCAAGTAGCACCATTAGATAGAAGAACAACAGCTGTGCCGTCTTTGTGTAAGTGGTGAAGAGTTTTTAGAACATAGAACCACTCTGCAAGGTTTGACTTGCGATATATAGGGTGTTCTGAATAAATTTTGCCCATAAAATCATTGTTTTGTAATGATTTGGCTTGTAGTCCAAGAGGTGCGAAAGTAAATATTCTATCAAATCTTAGTGAGTTGCTGATTTTGAATAAGTCAAAGTTTGGTCTTCCTTCAAATTGCTTTTTACAACTCTTACTTCTAAGTTCGGTAATGTTGTTTAGTATTTTTTCGTTGCAAAGAGGAGAAATAAAGTGTGCATTTTGATTAATAAGTAGACCATTTAATTCAAAAATACCATAATTAAAACCAAAGTTAGCAACGGAATTGTTGTCCTTGATATCAAGCAAATTAAGTACTAGTTTTGACAGTCCTGCATTAAGGTGTGGTTGTCTATATATGTCGTCAATATCCGCTTCAAAGAAATAATCTAGAAGATTGATGGGAGAAATATTTAATCCTTCTTCGAAAATCTCAGGTGTAGTTAGCTTCATATCAAGATAAAGGTTATATAGGGGTGGATGATTTTCAGGGTTGTTGATGCAATCAACCATTAGTTCGAAGTTTTTCTTTTTGTGGTGTGTTGGTTCGTTAACATAGTCTTCAATTTCTGCTCTATTGTGAGAAACTGAAAAAGCAACTAACATTGATTTTGCAAATTTGATTAGTTTGCTATCCTTAGGGTCTAGGTGTTTATAAAGTCTATTTCTAATGTCTTCTATATCTTTAAATCTCATATTTTCTCCTTAAAATCGCTACATTTATTGCTTTTGGTTATTAATAACCGAAATACTAATTTTTGATAGTATACTATTAAAATTATCTTGTGTCAATACATTTATGATTAAATTCTTTAAATTTTAATTTTGAAAAATTTGCAAGTGAGCAACGAATATTAAATAGACAAAATTTTATCGTTATAGTAAAATTACTAGTAATATAGTATGATTTTTTAAGGGGGAATTTATGAGAGTTTATATGTCTAGCAAAAATCTTAAGAAAAAACAAACTGGTAAAATTAAGTCAACTAAAGAGGTTTTTCTTAAGTATCCGCCTAAAGAGTATGACCCATTGTATGATGAGGTAAAAGAGTTTATAAAGGATAAAGAGTATATTTCTATGTCTGGATTACAAGCTCATTTTTCAATTGGTTTTCCTCGTGCTTATAAAATTATGAAACAACTAAAGCGGGATTTATATGTTTTTGAAGAGACTAAATATAGAGTTGCACCTGTTGAGTCGTTTATAACTTATACTGATGATGATTTAAAGTAATATAGGAGGGGTATATGAAACTAGTTTTGCTCACCGGTGATGGTGCGGTTGGTAAAATGACTGTAGGTCAAGAACTTTCTAAGATAACCGATTTAAGATTATTTCATAATCATATATCAATCGAGCCTGTTCTTGAAGTGTTTGGCGAAATAAACAAAGAAGTAATACACGACTTTAGAGAAAGTGTGTTCCGTAATTTTGCAAAATCTGATAAATATGGACTAATATTTACTTATATTTGGGACTTTGAATGTGAAACTGATTGGAAAGAAGTTGCTCATCTAGAAGAAATTTTCAAAGATGCAGAAATCTACTGTATTGAGTTGATTGCTCCTTTAGATATTAGATTACAGCGTAATGTTACCGAAAACAGGCTTAAACACAAAGCTTCTAAAAGGGATATAGAGGCATCTAATAGAAGAGTTATCAATTGTACTAATAACCATAGAGTAGTAAGTCGTGAGGGGGAAATCCCTTTCAAAAACTACCTAAGAATTGATAACTCTAATCTTGAACCTGAAGTTGTTGCTAAAATGATTAAAGATAAATTTAATTTATAGTACACATTGTTATAAAATTATAACCATAATACAAAAATAAAAGACTTAGGATTTTCTAAGTCTTTTTTGTTAGTCAATAAGGTTATTCTTTATGCAATAAGGTATAACAATATGTTCAAGGGTTGGAGATAAAGGAACTTTTGTATTTGTGTTATACCACACAAAGTCTGTTATTTCTTCAGATGTTTGCAAAGGTATATTAAATTCACCCTTGTAATTGAATAGGTAGTAATCTATTTTTAGATTAGGGTCGCTAGAAGCGGTCTCCTCGAAGTTCATTAAGAACTCAAATAGTTTAGGGTTTAGCGCATCTGTGATTAATTCTTCACAAGCTTCTCTATATATTGCTTCAGCGGGAGTTTCGCCCTCTTCCATTTTACCGGCAATTAGTTGATAAATTGGGCGTTTTCTTGGTTGATTTAGCAACAATTTTCTATCTTTTATAAATAATGTTCCAACAACTTTTAGCATAGGTAAATCCTTTTTTAATGGTTAATTTATAAGTATTATTAATATATTACAATATAAGAATATAAAAATCAATTCATTTTAACTTTTCTTGTTGTGTCAAAGAGTATGTAATATGAGTAAATAGGCAATACTTGTGTTATGGCTAAAATTGTTTTGTTTATTTCGGCGTTTGTGCCAATGTATATATTGTTTTTAATTAATTTGATAGTTGAGATAATTAATAATAATTTATCTTGGAATATTACCAATACGGTAGTATTTTTGTCTTTAATAGTTCTTATGTTTGTAGGTCTAATTGGGTTGTTTTTGATTATCTCTAAAAAGGATAATGACAGAGAGGAAATTAGAGTATTGTCTAAGAAAAATTTAACTGACCAGCATTTTCTTAATTACTTTTCTCTGTTTGTGCTCCTTGCTCTTACTTTTGATTTGTCAAAAATTTGCTTTGTATGTGTATTTGTTGTAATAGTGATTTTTATAGGAATTGTTTATATTAAGAATAACATTTTTTATGTAAATCCACTGCTAAATATATTGGGTTATAGTTTCTATGATATTACTTATGTTGGTCAAGATGGAAAGGAAAAAGAACTGAGAATTTTTCATAGGGGTGAGTTGAAAACAGAATATGTTTATAAATTAAATCACTCAAAGCGAAACTTAAACTTCCTTGAAGAGTAATTTAATGTATAAGGTGTTGCTGTTTTAAATTGGTATTATTATATTTCTTTATTAAAGTTGTCATAATTGATACTTGTTGGCAATATATTATAACAGAATATTTTTTAGGGGGAATTAAGATGGTGTTTGAGCCAAATTTCACAAAGGTAGTTAGTTCTGTTAGAAAAAATTTAGGAACAATGCAGTCGGTTGTTGAAGTTAAGTTGCCAACAAATGATAATGATATTACTAAAGTTGTTTCGATGGGTGCTAAATCGGTTATTACATCTAAGGAAGTAATGGGAAGAGATGTTGTTATAACTGGGCTTGTTGATTTTCAGGCGGTGTATCAGGGTATGGGGTTGTCTGCCGTTGATTATAGTGCAGAGTTTAGAGATAAGTTTGTTGCCAGTGATAATGTGTCTGGTGATATTATTCTAAGTAGCTGCGTTGTAGATGTTAGTAGTGTAGTAGTTGGTGGGGCTATTAGAGTTGTTGCAGTTGTTGAGATTGTTGTAGATGAAATTGTAAATACTGAGATTAATGTGCTTACAAGTGTTAATGGAGAGGATAGTCATCTATCAACCAACGAACTTGAGTATTATACATATATAGGTAAATGTTATGAAAAGTTTGATGTTTCTAGCGAACTTGAATTGTCGGGAGTTACAAATGTATTGATGGTAACTCCATCAGTAAGTATTTGTAATGTTGTTCCTAAGGAGAATTATCTTGTGGTTACCGGTAAGGTTGGTCTTGATATTTGTGGTCAAACTGGAGATGGAGTTGATGACATAACTACAGATTTTCGTGTTGTTGATTTTAGTTCAGAAGTGGCGTATGATGGCATTACTGATAACTCTATTATACAAAGTCAAATTGGTATTGTGAGTAATGAAATCAAAGTGTCTACAATGGTAGATAATGGTGTTGCATCACTTAATATTAATATACCTGTTAGTTATTATGGATATGTATTTGGAGAAAATAAAATAGAGGTAATTGAAGACTTGTATTCCGAGAAAAATTACTTATCTATTACCTGTGAAAATTTCAAAACAATTACTAGTGCTAATTCTATTTGTTTCAAAGATAATATTAGTGGTATTGCTAGTATTAATGATACTGCTCCTTTTATTGATGAAGTCTTGGGTGTGTGTACAAATAATTTAGTCGTTGCTGGTTGTAGAATTGAGGACAATAATTTGTGTATTGAAGGTGTAGCAAATGCTACTGTAACTTATTACACAAAGGAGACTTCTGATATAACTTCTGTTCAAGTAGAGATGCCTTTTGCTATTGAAAAAAGGGTGGATAATGTAGATGGAAATGTTGTAACAATTAGTCTTGAAAATGTCTCTGCAAGGAGTAAGAGAGGTAAAGAAATTGAGGTCTTAGCAGAGTTAAATGTGTATGTAGATTTGTATACTACAAGTACAAAATGTGTCATTACTCAAGTAGTTGTTGGAGATGACAAAAGTGCTGATGAGTGTCCGCTATATATTTATATTGTGAAGCCGGGCCAAACTGTATGGGATGTAGCTAAGGATATGAACACTTCTCAAGAACTAATTTTGGAACAAAATCCGGAGGTTGTTTTACCATTAAAGACGGGAGATAAGCTGGTAATATATAAACCAAATGTTTTTAAATTTTAACATATTGTGTTCGTTGTATTGTAAAATTAAATAATTGTTAAAGTCAATGTTTATGTATTTGAACATTGACTTTTTGTTTGTAAATTGGCTGTTAATGACAAAAACTACATATTTCAACAAAATGCTTCAAACTTCTAATTTATTTTTAAATGCTATTTGGATAAGTTCTTTTCTTAAAGCCAATGATTAACTATAACAAAGTTTAAGATAAGGTGCATTATGAAAAAGGTGATATTAATTTTTGTTGGTTTTATTATGCTAAGTAGTTTTGTTTTTGTGGGGTGTAGTTCTGTTTCTGATAGTGTTGTTAGAATACATATTAGAGCTAATTCAAATAATGAAATTGACCAAGAAATCAAACTTGTTGTAAGGGATAATATAGTTAAATATATTACGCCAATTATTGAAGATTGTTCTAGCAGTGATGATGTAAAGAGTATACTCTCTAACAATCTAAAAAGCATAGAGGATATTGCAAACACAACTCTTATAAATAATGGTTTTAATTATTCTTCTAATGCTAGTATTAATAATGAATTTTTCCCTAGTAGAGATTATGATGGTGTAACATTTCCTGCCGATTATTATGATGCCTTGATTATTAGGTTAGGCGAAGGTAAGGGAGATAATTGGTGGTGTGTTGCTTACCCGCCTTTATGCTTCGTAGATGATAATTGTTCAGATAAAATTGAGTATAAAAGTATTTTAATAGAACTTATAAAAAAGTGTTTTTCTTAGGAGTGGTTATGAAAAGAAAATTCTATATTTCTCTAGTGTGTGTTGTTGTGCTTCTAGTTGTTATGGTTATTGGTGTTGTTAATATTAATAGTGTAAAAAATGTACAAGCGTATGCTGTAGATATGTCCGAAATTCAAGTTCGACTTTCTGAACTTGGATATTATGATGGTGCAATTAATGGTCTATATGATGATGCTACAGTTGTTGCAATCAAGAACTTTCAAAAAGATAATGGAATTTATGTGAGTGGTGCTGTTGGTGGTGTTACTGCCAGAGCACTTGGAATTTATATGTCAGAGAGGGAGAGTAATGATTTGTATCTTCTAGCCAAGTGTATTCACGCAGAGGCTAGAGGTGAGAGCTATGTTGGTCAGGTAGCCGTTGGTGCTGTTATTCTTAATAGGGTTGCTAGTCCAGATTTTCCTGATACGATTTATGGTGTGATTTATCAACCTTGGGCTTTTACTGCGGTCCACGATGGACAGATAAATCTTGAGCCTGAAGCATCTGCTTATCAGGCGGCAACTGATGCTTTGAATGGTTGGGACCCAACATATGGAAGTCTATATTACTATAATCCAGCAACAGCCACATCAAGTTGGATATTTAATAGGCAAACCGTTACTGTAATTGGTAAGCATATTTTTGCAATTTAATTAGGAGAAATAAGTATGAGCAAAACTTGCAAAACTTTAACTGCACTGACAATAGTCTTTGGTAGTGCTATGATTATTTTCTTATGTCTTTTTATAAGTTTTTTAACCACTTCTAATAACTATAGAATTCAATTAGAAAATTCATATATGAAGAGTTTTTATGAAATGGTTGATAATGTTAATTCTTTAGAAGTAGATTTGTCTAAAATTGTTGCAACTAATAATATTACTAGTCAAAGAGAATTGCTTAGTGGTATATACGAAACTTGTATGGTGGGTGTTACTAATGTAAACAATTTGCCAATAAGTAATGAGAAATTAACAGAAATCAATTCTCTTTTAAATACAACAGGTGGATTTTCTTATAGTTTACTTTTGAATAATTACAAAGGTAATTTAATTACGGAAAAAGATTATAAGCAAATTGAAAGTATATATAATAGCGTTGTTGCACTTAGGTATGATATTAATGAGTATGTAGCGAAATTGAAATACGACTATAATATTCTTGATGAAATTAATTTTAAAGACAGCAGTGGTTCTGAATTTTCGGCAGGGTTTACTGGAAGCGAAAGTGCATCAAAAGAAACTCCTACGCTTATTTATGATGGACCATTCTCGGATAGTGTTGTGAATAGAGAAATTAAGGGACTTGAAAACAAAAATTATACACTTGATGAGGTGTATAATTATCTAAGTCAAATATTTGTTGATAAGGATATTGAGTATCTAGGTGATACTAATGGTAAGTTCGAAACCTTTAATTTTAAAATAAGTAATGTTGTAGAACTTTATGTTTCTGTTACTAAGAAAGGTTGTGTGCTTCTTGATATTAGTGCCTTGGGTAGTGGCGAGGGCAAAACAATTAGTACTGAAGAAGGGATAGAACTGGCAGAAGGTTTTGCTTCTTCTCTTGGTTTTGAAAATATGTATCAGGTGTGGTATCAACAGACAGGTAATATTCTATATGTTAACCTTGCTCCAATTGTAAATCGTGTTATATATTATCCTGACTTAATTAAAGTAAAGGTAGATTTGTCTATGAGTTCTGTTGTTGGTTGGGAAGCTGTTAACTATGCAACAAATCATATTGAAAGAACTTTTACTAGTTCAATAGGAATTCTTGATGCAATGAGTAATGTGAGTTCATTAATGAGTATTACCGAAAGAAATTTGTGTATTATCCCAGATAAATTCGTTGGAGAGATATCTGCTTATGAGTTTATTTGTACTTGGGAAAATTACACTTATTATATTTATATAGATGCCAATACCGGAGAGGAGGTAAATATCTTAAGGGTGATTGATACAAGTAATGGTCAGTTACTTATGTAAACAAGTTGGCTTTGTTATAAAAATATAACTTAAAACAAAAACTTGTTAAGTGTTTATTGATATCATTGTTAAAAGACAAGCGAAATTTGAAAACAAATAAAAAACTCATACTAATTAGCAGTATGAGTTTTATTTTATTAATCAATTGTACAAACTTTCATTACATTGTTTAGTTTGTCGGTTGAACCAGTTGTAACAATGATTTGGTCATCTTTCTTAGCAAGTTTAATTGATTTTGCAATAGTTGATGCTAATTCGAAGATATCAATATTACCAAGTTTAGTATAAATTGGCCATACATTCCATTCCAAACTTAAGTAGTTGTAAGTTTGTGGGTCATCAGTAATTGCAACGATTGGTGCGTTTGGTTTAAATCGAGATATCATACTAGCAGTTTTGCCAGACTTGGTATAAAGAACGATTGCTTTTGTATCAAGTTTAAATGAACAACTAACAGCACTGTGTCCAATTACATCTACAACTGCTCCGTTAGTGTGGTGAATGGTGTCAAAGAAATTCTTTTTGTAAGTGATGTCTTTCTCTGCTTGAGAGCAAATTTCTGCCATAGCCTTAACTGCTTTGTCTGGATATTGTCCAACAGCACTCTCGGCAGATAACATAACTGCACTAGCACCATTGTATACAGCATTAGCGACATCAATAGTCTCTGCTCTTGTAGGTCTTGGACTATTAATCATACTTTCTAGCATTTCAGTAGCAACAATAACATTTTTGCCTTTTGCGATTGCTGAATTAATCAAATCCATTTGAATCTTTGGTAGTCGGCTTTGTTGAATTTCAACACCCAAATCTCCTCTAGCAACCATAATACCATCAGAAACTTCCAAAATTTCGTTTAAGTTTTTGATACCAGCCATACTTTCAATTTTTGATACAATCTTACAAGAATAATGGTTTTCGTGCATTAACTTTTTAAGTTGTCTAACATCATCTGCAGAGTTAACGAAACTTGCAGCAACAATGTCACAACCATTTTTAAATGCCCAAATCAAATCTTCTTTGTCTTGTTTACCAATGTAAGGAAGGTTTAGGTCAACATCTTTGAAAGTAAGACCTTTGTTATTGCTAAGAACTCCGCCTTGCATTACTTTACATACAACTTCAAAGCCTTTGTTTTCTACAACTGTTAGTCTAATAAGACCATCATTGGCTAGAACCACATCACCTTTTTTAAGGTTTTGAAGACATTTTGATTCGCTAACAGCTACACCATCATTGTTTCCCATTTTTTGGAAGCCATAAAGACTGAAAAGTTTACCTTTTCTAAGAATTCCGCTTCCGCCTTCAAACTTTTTAACTCTAACTTCAGGGCCTCTGGTATCTACCATAATTGCAACTGGTACATTTAGTTCGCTTCTTACTTGTTTAATTAGGTTTAGAGAAGCTTCGTGTTCTTCTTGACCACCGTGACTAAAGTTAAGTCTGATAACATTAGCTCCGTTTTGTATAATACTTTTTAATGCTTTGTAATTATTTGTAGCAGGGCCTAGGGTTGCTACGATTTTAGTTTTTCTCATTTTTTCTCCATTTTTCATAAATAATTTAAACGCTAAATTAAATCGCAATTCTTAATCATATACATTATATATTATTTTATTAATAAAATAAATCAAATTGATAGTGGTTGCAAAAAATTTTGACACTTTACTTGAATTACTAATTAAAATTAGTAACAATCTTCAATTATTCTTGAAAATGTAATTGATTAATAAAAATAGTTATGATACAATAACTAAAGTATTGTTTGTAACTAATGATACTTATACTTTTAGGAGACAATAATGGATATTTGTGATAGTTTAATTGAACTTAGAATAGCTTTGACTACCTGCTGTGATGGATTTTCAGTAGAGAATTCAAACAAAGATATACTTTTGTCTAGTAGAATTAAAGTTTTGCATCTTTTGAGTATCAAAGATATGATGCCAAGTGAACTAATCGAGGCTTTAGGAATTGCAAAAAGTAACCTTGCAAATCTTTCAAAATCCCTAATTGCCGAAGGTGTTATCGATAGTTACAAATCAATGGGTAATTATAGAAATATTTTCTATCGTATTACCGACAAAGGACTTAATGAACTTAATGCCTACAAAGTATCTTTATATAAAGTATTTGGAGAAAAATATAAAGATAACTTAGATGAAATTAAAGTTCATATAGACCAAATTTTAGAAATTTTAAAAGGAGTGTAAGTGTATGATTAAATTATATAATTCATTGTCAAGAAGACTAGAAGAATTGAAACCAATAAACGAAGGACAGGTTAAAATGTACACTTGTGGTCCTACAGTTTATTATTATCCTCATATTGGTAATATGAGAGCTTATATTTTTATGGATACTCTAAGAAGAGTAATCAAATATAATGGTTACAATATAACTGGTGTTATGAATATTACAGATGTTGGACACCTAACTGATGATGGTGATAATGGCGAAGACAAAATGGAGAAAATGGCTAAGAAAACCCAAAAATCACCTTATGAGATAGCTAAATTTTATACTGATATATTCTTCAGTGATTTGGAAAAATTGTGTGTAGATGTGCCAGAGCATATTACCAAAGCAACAGAATATATTCCACAAATGATTAAGTTTGTTCAAAGACTAGAAGAGAAAGGTTATACCTACATTATTGATGATGGTGTGTATTTTGATGTAAGCAAGTTCAAAGGTTACGGACAATTAAGCAATAAGGATATGGATACAGTAGGTATTGCTAGAGTAGAGGAAAATACTCAAAAGCATCATCCTTTCGACTTCGCTTTATGGAAATTTGTTCCAGAAGAGCATATTATGAAATGGGATAGCCCTTGGGGTGTTGGTTGCCCAGGTTGGCATATTGAATGTTCCGCTATGAGTGGAGATATTTTAGGCGATAGATTTGATATTCATACAGGCGGTATCGACCACAAGTCAATCCACCACGAGAACGAAATTGCTCAGAATGATTGTGCATTCGGTCATCAAGTTGTTAATGCTTGGTTGCATAACGAGTTTGTGCTTGTAGATGGCGGAAAAATGAGTAAAAGCCTTAATAATATCTATACAATCTCTCAACTAGATGAGATGGGTTATGAGCCTCTTGCTTATAAGTTCTTCTGTCTAAATACTAATTATACCAAGAAAATCAACTTCACTTTTGATGGACTAAAGGCTGCTCAAGCATCTCTTATTAACTTAAGAAAAATCTTAAAAGAACATAAAGGCAAGTCTGCTAAAGTTTCTCAAGAGGTTTTAGATAAATACAAAGAAGAATTCTTAAATGCTATTAACGACAATCTAAATACTCCACTTGCTTTAGGTGTATTATTTAGTATGGTTAAGAGTGAAGAGAAGAGTAACGATATCTACGAACTTGCTATGCAATTTGATAGAGTATTTGCTGTTGGTCTTGATAGGGAAGTTGAAGAAGAGACTTTGGATATCCCAGAAGAAATCAAAAATCTTGCAGAATTAAGATGGGAAGCTAAACTAAATAAAGATTGGGCAAATGCTGATAAATATCGTAACGAAATTCAAGAGAAAGGATATGTAATCTTAGATGCCAAAGATGGCTATAAGATTGAGAAGAAATAATATGCGACATTATTTTGTTCCTAGTGAACACAAAGCGGAAGATTATTTTGATTTTTCTGCAGAATTTATGGGTAAGAATTTTAGTTTCACTAGTTGCCCAGATGTTTTTAGTAAAAATCAATTGGATTATGGTAGTCTAGTGCTTGTGAAAAGTGTTGTCGAGCACAAAGAACTGTTCTCAGGTAAAATTATGGATATGTGTTGTGGTTATGGCACAATTGCTATCCTGCTTAGCAACTTTATAGATGCTGAATATTATCTTAGTGATATCAATTCTACCGCTGTAGAATTAGCAAAGATTAATGTTAATAAAAACGCTAAAACTATTGATAAAAACAATATTTTTGTGGGCGATTTGTTTGAGAATATTGAAACTAAATTTAATCATATAGTATCCAATCCACCAATTAAAGTTGGTAAAAAATATTTACTTTCGTTTGTAGAGCAGTCTTATGAAAATCTAGAAAATGAAGGTACTCTAACTTTGGTTATCAAGAAGAATTTGGGAGCATCTTCTCTAAAGGATTATCTAAATGAACTTTTCGGTAATTGCGAAGTTTGGGAAAGGGATAAAGGCTATTATATTTTGCATTCAAAGAAAATTTAATATTACAAAACACACTATGAGTTAGGTATAGTGTGTTTTTTTGTTTGGTAATAGGCTCAAAGTTTGTTATAATTTAAAAAAATATATTAATTATAAATTAATATAAGATTGAAATTTTAACACAGGTTATGTGTTTTGAAATTTTGAAAAATGGAAGAAAATATGTTAAGAAAAAGTCTTAAAAATTTAATATTGTGTCTAATGATTACACTGTGTGTATATGTAATCAGTGCTTGTTGTGGGCCTAAGATGTGTGAAATCACGGTCAAATTTAATGATGTTGATGAAGCTCTTGGCTTAACAAATTACACAGAGATTGTTGAGGCAGGTGTACCAATTAAGGTTACAATAGAATTGCCTGTTGGATATGTTTATGATAATTTCTCAGCTAAGGTTGGTGATTATGATTTAAACTGGGAAGTTAAACTTTCTGACCCAACGATTGAACCTGAGTTTGAGTATACAGTGGCAAAAACGATTACTATTTCGGTTGATAGGGTTAATAACAACCATCAAATAGATATTGATATGTCTGGCTGTAGAGTTAAAAAATTAAAAATCAATGTTGCGCAAGATATTCTTAATAATTCTATAACACAAGATGAAGATGATAAAGACCTAAGCAATCTTCAAATTGTTACAATCAATCCAGATTACCTAACTAACCTTATGTATCTTAGAGGTGATGCGATTACAGGTCAAATCCCAGTAAGTGTGTCTGGTGAAGCTTATGTTGATTACGATAGTTACGCAATTCTATGTTTTACCAAAGAAGATGGCAAACAGGAAATGACTAATCTATATTCTAGTGTTGGTAAATATACTCCTGCTAACAAAATTATTGAATATAAAGAGAATAAATATGCTGAATATAATCTAGCACTGAAGGGTAATGTACCATATAACTTATATGAAGGTAATAGCGCAATATCAAAAACTCGACTATATTATATGGGACAAATCAAAGAAGATATGGAGTTTTATAGACAAATTCCAGACTTTGATGTTACAAAAGGTTTTGCTTTTAATGACAAAGAAAATCAATTTGTATTACTAACTAACAGGCAAGATTACAATTCAAGTTTGTTATCAATTAGTGCCTATGTTCCAACAAGTCAATCTTATGATGAGAGTAATCCAAGCCTTGATAGGGTAGATGGAAAAACAGTTGTCAAATTAGATAAGTATGCTAGTGATGGTTCTATCAAAAATCCTAATGTTTATGGTGAGTTTGGCAAAAGATATGATATGTTGAGCTTTTATTTAGGTGAAACTGTTGTGTCAGATTTATATCTAACAGAAGAGGAAAAGGCTAGTCTAAGTAAAGAAATATATATCGAAGTTGCTAGTGAGTTTGTAATTGGAGAACTAGAGGTTTATCTGCTAAGTTATGAGAAACAAACTAAAAATGATTTCCCAAAATTAAGACTAACAGACTTCTTAGTTTCTGAAAAAGATAAGACTATCTTTAAATTAGATAGGTCAGTTGTTGAAGATTTCTTGAAAGCGAGAACTGATAGCGAAAATGGTAGTGATTATGTTGTAGGTAATGCTATCTTCTATGTGCGAATTGGTGATAAGGTTATGGAGAACAATTGGTATAGCAAAGATTATACTACTCTTATGTTTCCACTTGTTATCAACGGTTCGACAATTGACTATAGTAATGATTATAGAATAGAAATCTTTGTAGAAGACAAGGAAGGCAATATTGATTATGGTTTTGTTGATATGCAGGGTAGTAACTGTGATATTGCACACTTTAAGTCCACTCAATTGTATGATTGGGATGGAAGTGAATGGATTGCAAGAAACGACCTATATATCAAGATAACTGGACCAAAATATAATGATTATTATAGTCCAGTAATAGAAACAATATTCTTATACAAGCCTTATAAAGTGTCTTTGGTAGGACAGTTTGGAGAAAAGGTTCAAGACCCAAAAACTCTTAATGGTCTTGATAAATATTCTATTAATGTTGCTATGTCACTTAATGGTGTTAATAATAGTACCTATATAGGCAGACAATTTAGAATAGATGTAGCACTAAATATAACTACCAAAAATACAGGTACTTTTGATTTGGACCTAGGTAATATTAAATTTGCTGACCAATATAATGATGCTATATATATGCGTAATGATATTGACTTTAGTAGTATGGAGGATTTCCGCAGAATAGATAGTATTGCTGTAGGTGCTGGAGATACAAATATTAGGTTCGGTTATTACACAGATATATATTATTTTGTATATTCAGAAGATGAAAATTTGGAATTTGATGTTTATGTTGGACAGAAAAATCCAGAAACAGAAGAGTATGAGGGAGTATACAACGAGAATAGAAAAATATCTGATACCAAAGAACTAAAAGACATTCTTGGTAATGTAGTTCAGATAAGGGATAACAAAGGTAATTGGCACAAAGTTTTTACCAAATATCAATGGTGTGATGTTTATCGAATTGAGGGTGGCGAACACTTTGCATATAACCCAAATACTGAGGGAATAACTCAAGAATAGATAAGAATAACTGTTATTAAAATAAAAGACTTTGCTATATAAATAAGCAAAGTCTTTTTTGTAATAAAAATACCCCTAAAATTAGGGGTAATATATATTTTAATAGTTTTCGCAGTTTACTTCGAAGTAACTTTGTGGATGGTTACATACTGGACAAGTTTCAGGTGCCTTTGTACCTACACAAATGTGTCCGCAGTTTCTACATTCCCAAACTTTAACTTCAGATTTCTCGAATACAGCTTTTGCTTTAACATTGTTAAGAAGTGCTCTGTATCTCTCTTCGTGGTGTTTTTCGATAAGTGCTACACCTCTGAATTTCTCTGCAAGGTCGTGGAAACCTTCTTCATCAGCAACTTTAGCGAATTCATCATACATATCAGTCCACTCGTAGTTTTCGCCTTCAGCAGCAGCTAGTAGGTTCTCAGCAGTGTTGCCAAGTTCACCTAGTTCTTTGAACCAAAGTTTAGCGTGTTCTTTCTCATTTTCAGCTGTCTTTAGGAATAGGGCAGAGATTTGTTCATAGCCTTCTTTTTTAGCAACTGAAGCGAAGTAAGTATATTTGTTTCTTGCTTGGCTTTCACCTGCAAAAGCGGTTCTAAGATTTTCCTCTGTTCTAGTACCTGCATATTTGTTGTTGCCTTCAGCAGCTTTTACAACTTGGATATGTTCGCCTGTTGCTCCACAGATAGGGCATACTGGCTCTGTTCCTTCAGGTAACTCAAAAGTTTGTCCACATAATTTGCATAGATATTTAACTGATTTCATTTTAATTCTCCTAATTACTATTTTTACAATTTTCGCAAATTCCAATTATTCTAATTTCATCTAGATTTACAGAAAATCCAACCTGTTCAAGTACTTCTTTTTGTAATTTCTTCATATCAATTTTGCAGTCAAAGTCGTTTACTTTACCACATTTTTCGCATATTGCGTGGTGGTGTCTAGATTTCTTCAAATCATATCTGTCTTTCCCTGTAGAAGTAGGGATTTTTTCAATTATTTGGTCTTCGGTTAAGATTTCCAAATTTCTATAGATAGTGCCTAAAGATATTTTGTCATCTATCTCTCTTGCTTCAGTGAATATTTCTTCAGCTGTTGGATGAGAGTAAGATTTGCGTAATATGTCTAGAACTATCTCTTTTTGTTTTGAATATTTTCTCATATCTTCTCCAAGCAAATTAAGAATAATTCCTAATTTTATTTTACATATTTATGATACTATTGTCAAGCGGAAAATATAAAAATTTTTCAAAAATTTATATTTTTTTATTTATTAAACTTTCTCTTTAGAGGAACTTATATATATAATTTTGATATATGACTACAATATATTTATATACATATTTTCTAGGCAAATATTATAATTGATGTTATAATGAAATTATGAAAAATATTAATTTTGACACTTTACATAATTTAAGAAGAAGGTTTATGAAAGAAAATGAGGCGATAGACCACAAAGTAGTGGAAGGGGATAACCACATTTTAATTTCTGCACCTCACGGAGTTTCTCAAATAAGACTAGGTAAATTAAAATTCAAAGAAATTGGTAGTCTTGCTACTGCTCTATATCTAAGTGAGAAAACTGGTTCGTATCTAATTGCAAAAACTCAGAATAATAATGACGATGCCAACTTTGATACAGATTGCTCTTATCGAAAGACTTTGAAGAAGTTGATTAAAGACAAAGAGATTAAATATCTTATAGACTTTCACGGACTTTCTCCTAAACGAGATATAGATATAAATCTTGGCATTCATTTTGGCAAGAATATTGAGAATAATGAAGCCTTGATGACTAGTCTTTATAATGACCTTATAATGCACGGATACACTTGTACTGTTGACCAGCCTTTTATGGCAGGGCTGAGGACTGTGTCCGGTGGAATGAAAGAGGAATTTCCGCATCTTTGGACAATTCAGATAGAGATTAATAGTGCAATTACTAATCAAGCGGAGAACTTCACAAAGTATAGTAGACTTTTGAGTATTCTAGAAGATTGGATAAATGGTATAAAAGCATTAGATTAATAACAAAAAAAATAACGAACTTCTAAATAAAGTTCGCTATTTTTTTAGATTTAATTAAAAGGTTTCAATGTTCTGTTCATCATCTAGTTCGTTTTCTGCAATAGCTTTTTCTTTTTTGTCTGCGGTAGTAGCTGCTAATTTCTTATTGTTTACCTTTTCTTTAATTGCTGTAATAATTGGCTTAATATAACAAATTGTTACGCAGAATAGAACAAGACAAGCATAGTGCATAATGTACACAAACCAGCCGTATTTCTCTGTTAGAAATGGTAGTCCGCTCATTGGTGGTGAGACTACATACATAAAGTTAATTTTGTCTGTTCCATCATACACAATACTATTAATATATATTGCAAAGAACATAACGATTAGTAAGAACTTTAGACAACTGAAATAATCTTTGACAGTAAGTCTAATTTCTTTAGATGTGCAAATATGTAATGCAAATATAATAAGTGCAATATGATACAAATTGTATTGGAATGTTATTACCCAAGAACTAAGAGATGAAGATGTTGGAATAAATATTGCTGCAATTCCGCCAAACAAACAACTAGGGAACATAAAACTAAGAATAAATCTTCTTAACTTTTCATTTTTAGATAGAGTAATAATTGCTACGAATATAATTTGAATTGAGCATAGATGAAATGGTAAGTCTGTCTTTGGAAGAACTCCGCCAAATTTATCTTCATTAGATATAATGTAATAGAATATTTTAATTATTTCGCTTACAATCCCAGTGTAAAACATTATTTTACAAATCATATTAAACTTTAGTTTTTTGCTAAATATAAATAGGGTAATTACAAGAATAAGTGAAACAATTAATGTGATTATATGTTTAAGTCCAAACATAATTTCTCCTTTTAAAATTGTTTTATTTATGTTTATTACACTGAAAGTATATTGTATTTTAACTTGCCTAGTCAAGCGATTGAAGAGTTTTGTGATAAATATGAAAAGTGCTGTAGTAAATATAGAAAAAATTTTTCAAACTTAATATTTCTATATATGAATTAAGTGTAAGAAATTTAGCAATTATTATTGACATTATTGTTAAATTTGTTTAGAATATAGAGTGTCAAAACAAAATATATATTTACGCACTGTTAGCTCAACTGGATAGAGCGTTGGTCTACGGAACCAAAGGTTAGGGGTTCGACTCCCTTACGGTGCACCAAATAATGCGAACTTTATAGTTCGCATTTTCTTATATGTAATAAGTAAGATAATATTTGATTACAATCATTTGATTTGACTATCGTTAAATATTTAGGAGTATTTATGAAGCAGATATATAACTTTATTCCTACAGATATTGATATCGAGGTATATGGTATTGATACTGTGGAGAGTATAGATAATACTTGTGATAATGATGTCTATGTATATCTTGCAAAAATAAAAGATATGGAAATGTATACTAGATGTATTGAGTTAGGCGACAAAGATATCTTTGATATTAGCAAGAAGTCTCTTGAGAGCGTCTATGCTTTAGCTCTTCTTAAATATGCAGTTAGAGATAGGTGGGGTATTGAAGAAGACTTTAGTACATTTAAAGTATCAAAAAATGGAAAGCCTTATGTAGAGGGTTATAATTTCTCTATTAGTCATTCTTGTTCTATTGTATGTGTTGCAATTAGCAAAATGGAAGTGGGAGTGGATATAGAGTGTGTGTTAAATTCAAGGAATTGGCTTGGTTTGAGACGACGAGTTTTAACTCAAAAAGAGAAAGAAGAAGTTGCTGAAGATAGTCAAACTATGACAGCTATTTGGACTAAAAAAGAGGCGGTATTTAAACTTCTGGGCGACAAGGTTTTTAGTCCTAGTAATATGGATATAGAAAAATATAATATTGATACAGTAGAGCATATTTCTCACAATTATAATGAGGGAGAGGATTATGCTTTGAGTATAGCAACCAGTGAGAATACTAATAATTATCTTTTTATCAAAAGAGCATATTTTAATAAGAATACTTGGGAATTAGAATAAAAGAAAAAGACATTACAAAAATGTAAT
>JAZLDP010000046.1:0-9536 GCA_045614835.1 Clostridia bacterium
AAAAAATATTCTCCCATACATACTCGTATAAGAGAATATTTTTGTATTAAATTTGAAGTTTGAGTTAATATTAAATTATTGATATTTAAACTTAACCATTAAGTTTATTTACCTCCAATTTGTCCAGACACTTTAACAATAGCATCTTGAACAATCTTCATTAATGCTGCCTCGCCATCTTTACCCATATTCTTGAATAAGTCTTGAAGTTCTTTTCTAATAGCTTCTGGAGTAAGTCCATTTTTAGCAGCTCTATTCAAGGCATCAGTAATTGCCTTTTCGTCAAAGTTAATCTTCAAGTCTTGCTTAGCACTAATTGAAATGGCATCTGCTAATTCTTTTGCATCTTTCGCTTCTGAACCTTTTGCAATCATCTCATCAAATTTAACTCTATCAATGTTTGCACCTGTTGCACGAATACTATCAAATACAGAGTCCATTCTTTGTTGCCTCATATTTGGGTCTTTATAATTATTAATAGTTTGAGCAAGATTTCTCATAGTGTTTTCAATATTTCTTGCCATTCCATCAATAGAAGCTTTCATTTCTTGACTAGCCTCTTTCATAACTTCCCTAGCCGCCATGGCATTTTGTGACTTCATAAGCCTTGAGAATATTGGGTTTTCTTCAACTAATTGTTGAACCTTTTTACCTTTCATATACTCAACGGAACCGTGTGCTGCCTCAAATTCATCACCAAGTGCCTTTGAGCCAGAATCTCCGGCTTTAATTATTTGGTCATGATATTTCATGCCAGGCAGTTTTTTCTTAAAGTCTTGCCCTAATCCATAAACAGTTGATATAGCATTAAGTGCATGTTTGCTTCTTTCACCCTTTGCTTTAATTTTTGCCTCTTCGCTTTCTGCATGATACTTAGAGGCAGCCTTATTTCTAGCAGTTAAGCTTTTTTCTTGAACTTTTAACTGTCTAGCACTAGCTAATCTATCCTCAAATCTTCTCTCATCAGCAGACAAGTTTATGCCATTCTTTTTCTTACGAGCTATTGATTCCTCACTAATTCCTTTAGCCCTTAATTCATCTAATTCTTTTCCATATCTTTTTCTTGTACGAGATGTTGTTTTTAAATCACCTCGAATATCATCAAGATGTCTAGAATCTACTGCTTCTTGACCACCAGCAATCCATGCCCCAGCATCACCAATAGCTCCACCTACTTTTTGTGCCAACCCAGAGGCTCCTTCAGCTAATCCAAGAAGTCCGTGACCCTTTTCACCATCTTTAGCTTTAGAACCAATGATTTTGTTTCCAACAAATGTTCCAAACGGACTTTTTTTCAAAGCAGTAGCGCCTTGTTTTATCTTTCCACCAAGAGCACCAGCACCCTTACCGACAAGTTGACCAACACCAGATTTACCAATCTTACCAGCGATACCACCAGCCATTTTACCAGCTTTCATTGCAAGACCAGCACCACCAGATGCAACCATAGCAGCAGCACCTACACCTTTCATTGCAAGGTCTCCTACTTGTCCAGCCATATCTTTACCAGCACTCATAGCATCTTCTGCGCCAAAATAAGCACCGATTTCTTTTGAGAATTTCTCGATAAGTAGACATCCTGCAAGAACAAATATAGCTTTAAGCAATAGCGTCATAAATCCATCAGTCAACATATTTCCCATTACATTATCTGAAGAAGAAACGAAGTTTACCTCAACAGACAACAATACTCTAACAATTATAAAGAATAAGTTAAGAGATAGGATTGTTCCATATGCAGACAACACTTGTCCAATAAATGCTGTTCTCCATTTACCTAGACCACCTTCATTGATTGGTGTCATACCAATAATTGCAGGAGATATAATGAACAGAACCGCACATTTATAAAGCCTTATTACCATACCAAAACAAGAGAAGAATAAAGCTTTAAGTGCAAATACCGCACCGAATAATAGTAACAAATAATTTATGTAAGCATAGTTATAATATTGCGAAACCTCGCCTATATTGTAATACCTATACCCAGCTTTCTGAGATATGAAATTGTTTTCAATTTCATCTATCTTACCTTCATTTAATCTGGTATTAACCGCTTCACCCTCTTCCCAAGCTCCACCAAATAAGCCGTTTAAGAGTTCTATAATACCATATCCGATACCATCAAGACATATACCTATCCAGCTATCTCCCTCAATATCCATCGGCTCTTCATTCGAGAGATAATGGGCTTCTCCAGCAGAAGAAACGAATATAAGTCCACTAATTGTCGGATTGTCTCCAGTACCCTTAGTTGCTGTATCTAGAAGACCAAGTAATTGGTTTGCAAAAATAATTCCGAAAATTACAAGAAGAGGAAGTAACATAAGGTTAGCAAAACCTTTGAATGCCTTTTGGAAAATTGGACCTTTAGCATTCTTAGCACCTTCAGTTGTATACTCAACCTTGATAATTTGGAATACAGTAGTAACTACAAGAAGGAATAATCCAACAACACACATTGATACAAATGCAGATTGAATATCTGGGTGTCTGATTAACTGAATAAGAATATCTCCAGAACCACCATCAAGTGACAAAGACATTGACATACCAGAAGCACTAACAGACTCCATACCAGCAAGTGCTCTAAAGAGAACCTCTACGAAGTCAACCAACTGTAACAGGAACGAACCAATTACATAAAGCACCGCACCAATTGTATACATTATTACTTTAATAAGAAGTGTTAGTATAGGCTCAACAACCCATTTAATAACAAGTTCCAAAATTGGTTTAACAACCGCCATAAGTACGGCTTTAAATGCATTACCAATTATATCACCTAAACCTAAAAGTAATCCTTGCATATTTTCCATTTCTCCTCTTGTGAGATTTATATATCAAGTAAATATGGCAACTAAACTAATCGCCATAATACACTTTATACCTAGTATATATACTATATCTTACCCTATTTCGACAAAAAAAACAAACGATTTAATTTAATTTATATTACTAATATAAAATATATTTCATATTGCAAACTTTAAACAAATTATGTTTCCATATATAACAACTTGTATTGCATCCATATTTCCCTATTACCTTGTATACAAAACAATGACATCAAATAAGAAAAAACACAAAGAAAAATCAATAATAAATAATTCCTATCCATAAAAACAAATAATACATTTCGAGATATAAAAACAACAGAATCAAGCCATTTTTAACTATTAAAAACAAAAAAAGAAATCCTAATTAGGATTTCTTAACGGCATATCCAAATATTCTAGCTATACCAGCCCAATCAACATATTTACACAAAGCAGCAATTACAAGTAACGATAATACACCAATAACGCAATTAGTTATTCTAGATTTAACCTCTGCCCTTTTGTTATCATTTTCACTTTTAGCATATTGAACAGCTAGAATTACAATATAAACCGCGCCAATAGCACCAACAACCGTAAATAATGGAGCAATCCAAGCCTGAAGGATAGTACTAACTTGACCAGCAACAGCACCTTCATCCAATAAAAAATTTTTAATACTCATAAACAAAAACTCTCCGTTTTCTTAGTTACACATCAATAATTATCACTATAATAACATATTTTTCCCAATTAACCAAATAAAATTATACAAAATATTCGTAATTGTTTTACATTTTATTTATTTTAAAAACACAAAATCAAGCTCAAATAAAAACTACACACAACTTAAACTAGTAGATTGAAAAAATATTAATTGAACTCATAAACAATCTTAGCTATTTTAACTTTACAAAAATTTCATCCCAAAAACACAAAAACACCGCTAAAGCGGTGTTTTTTATTGTTATCATTGCGACTATTTTGTCCAAGATGTAACAAGACTTTCCCAATTGATTGCATAACATAGTGTAATACCAACTAAGATAATAACTACACCAATAGCAGCACCAATTAGTCTACCTTGAACTTCTTTTCTCTTATTAGCATCTTCAGCCTTTGCATACATAACGCCAAGATAAATAGCGTATAAAGCAGCTGCAGCACCAATAACGATAAGAACTGGACCAAGAACATTCTTCATAAGACCAGCAAATGCATCAGCTAGGTCCTTCATTGTAGAAACTGACTCTGAGCCATAAGTATTTTCATCCAACAAAAATCTCATAATTTCCTCTCCATATATTATTTTTTGTAGTTTTTTGTTATAAACTTACCTAAAGTTTATATAAAATTATTCCTTTAGTCAACTAAAATTATTCAAATTCTCAAAAATAATTCCATTTTTTGCATTTTTATACACATTTTTTGAATAAAACCCCACCACCCTCATTGCAGCATCTAATAGCATATATATTTCTTCGGCCTTGTTATTTTCTATCCCAAAACACAATACTTATTATTAATTATTATATTTTTACTTTAGACTAGTTATTTTTTTTGACACTTATGAAAAAAATATATATACTTATGTTGTATACTTGTACATAAATTATTTATTTAATTATATATAAAGGTGATGAAAAATGTCAGATAAAGAAAATAAAGAAGCAGGTTTTGGTAAAAGATTTGGCAATGTATTCTTTGCATTCATTTGCGGTATGGTTGCAGTAACACTTGCGGCATATTGTGTTGGTTGTTATATGGCTATTAGTACAATTTCTTTCAACAATATTCCAGAAATAATAGAAGAACCTAATTTTAGAAACTGGTTCATAATAATATTTGGCGGAGGTCTTATCGGTTTCCTTATTATGTTCTCAAACTCTAAATTTGGTTTCAACAAAGGTAATGGTGCAAAGGTTACAACCAAAGGCGGAATGAAGAAATTCTACGATACCAACTGGTTATCTCAAGAAGAACTAAGAAAGAACCCTGACTTTAAGTTCCACTTCTATGACGACTTACACCGTTCAGATAATATTGGTGTACCAATCAGAGCAGAACTTATCGGAAACAAACTACATGTCAATATGTACAAACCAATTCACACTCTTGTAATTGGTACTACAGGTTCTGGTAAAACAACTCAGTTCGTTGACCCAACAATGCAAATCCTATCTGAAACTCACGCAAAGCCTTGTCTAGTTATCACTGACCCTAAAGGTGAAATCCACGACAACCATAGTGAGAAACTTAGAAAGAATGGATATAGAGTTCTTGTTTTCGACCTAAAAGAGCCTTTCCAAAGTGCTAGATGGAACCCAATGGCAAGAGCTTATGAAATCAACGAAAGAGCAATGAACCTAAATAGAGAAGTTAAAGTTCACCACAATGATGACCCTAGAGACTATTCTCTAAAGTGTGTTAGCCAAGTATATTATGGCGAGTGGTACGAATTCGATGGTTATGCATTTGCAGATATTCAATCTCTACAAAACCACCAAGCATCTCTAAAACAAATTCTAAAGACCGAAGCATTTGAAGACTTAAAAGATATTGCTAGTGTTCTATGCCCTATCCAATCTAACAACGACCCTATTTGGGAAAGAGGTGCTAAAGACCTGGTATTAGGAACAATGCTTGCTATGCTTGAAGATAGTGAGAACCCAGAACTTGGAATGACAAAAGACAAGTTCAACTTCTATAACTTATCAAAAATTCTTAACCTTAAAGATAACGACGGTCCAAACGCCCTAAAGAGTTTAACAGACTACTTCAAAGGCAGAGACCAATTAAGCCAAGCAGTTCAACTTGCTAACCAAGTTGTAACCAATGCAGAAAAGACAACCAAGTCTTATATGGGTATTGTTACCGACCGTATGGGATTATTCAGTGATATGGGTATATGTTTTGCAACAAGTACTAACGAAATGGATTTAAAAACTTTTGCAGACCAACCTACAGCAATATTCATTAAAATCCCCGACGAAAAGACAACAAGACACCCAATTGCAACAATGTTCGTATCTCAATTATACAAAATCTTAGTAGATGTTGCTAACAAGCGTGGAGGCGCTCTACCAAGAGATGTATACTTCCTACTAGATGAGTTTGGTAATATGCCAAAAATCGAAAACTTCGAAACAATTATCACAGTTGCTCGTTCTAGAAGAATTTACTTCACACTTATTCTTCAATCTTACGCCCAACTTACAATTAAGTATGGTCAAGACATCAGTGCTACCGTTAAAGATAACTGTAATATTCACATATTCATAGCATCTAACGACCAAGGCACTCTAGAAGAATTCAGTAAACGATGCGGTAACATATCTGTTGAAACAGAAACCACATCTATCAGCAAAGGCGGAGAAAAAGATGCCAAAGAAAGCAAATCTGTCAATGTTCAACTAGACACTAGACCTCTTATCTATCCAGCCGAACTTGCATCAATGAAACCAAATAGTGGAGAATGTATTGTATCAATCCTTCAAAGAAGCCCTATTCGTTCAATCTTTACTCCAAGTTATAAGTGTTCTGTATATGATATGTCTAAAGCACCACTTAGTGGTCGTCTACCTCAACAATTAGATGAACAAGCTTTATACTACGATATTCGTATCCGTAACCAAAAGATACTTAAAAACACAGCAACTGCTCCAAAGAGCAATCCGTTTGATTTCTAATAAAACATATTCCCCAGTTTCAATACTGGGGTTTTTTATTGCCAAAACACACTCTCTACTATTATTCTATAAAGCCGTATAAACAATTAATGAAAAACGACCAAAACAATTATACAACAAAAAAGGCAGGATATTATTCCTGCCTTATATATTATGTATATATAAATATATTAAACTATTCTAGTTTCATTAATACCAAGTGCAAAATTACAAGGCGCTGTACACTTAAAATCAGGGAATGTACATCTACTACCCTTAGTATAAGCAATTATCTCTTCTGCTCTTGGGTGAACTTTCATACGAAGTGCGTGTTCATATTTCTTCAATATATCATTACAAATACGATTGATTTCAAGTTGAGCAAATGTACACTTTCTTTCTTTTAACTTAAGTATAAATGCATCTAAAGTTCCCAATTCATTAATTTCAAGCATTGTAGCTTGAGGATAATCTCCAGCAAGTTCTTTTAAATCACTTAACCAAAGTTCAGTAAAGCTCTCGCTTTCTCTAATAATTTCTGGGATATAATATTCACCTTCAAGTACTGTCATTGTATGATTTGTAGTTCTATGTCTTTGAGATTGAGCAAGTTCAGCAAAACTAGCCTTATAAGTTGTAGCATACACATCACCATAATACTCTTCAACTTTCTTGCCATCGCCAAGTAGACTTAGAGACCTACATTTCTCATTTTGAGATAAAGCCTCATCATAATAAGGCAACTCTTTAAGTTTTGCAACAAACTCTTCTAAATATCCTGCCAACTTCTCTTCAAACTTATTTTTATCGTCTTTAGTAAGAAACTTATCAATAAAAGAGATAATATAGTTGAATTGTCTATAGTTGGTAGTATAGACCATACTAGTAGGTGTAAACACACTTGTTAAGTATCTTGCATTCTCTTGTGCTAGTTTTTCAATTCTACTATCTGTAAAGAAATTAGGATAATCTTTAGCATAAAGTTTAGTAATCTTAGTTCTGAAGATTTCTACCCATTTATTATACATTGTTTGCTCTTTTGGAGAAAGTACCATTTTAGTATATCTAGCAGACTTTTCGCTAGTAGTATATTGTTTCTCGTTATTAATAAGCATAGCAACAATTTTAGGAACACCATCTAGATACAAAGAGAAAGAACTGTGCTCATAAACGCTGTGATGACCACCGCCCTTAGTTTGTCTAATTCTTCTTTGGGTCTTTTCTATATCTTCGTTCAAAATCTCTTCGAAAGTATTTGCCATATAACAAACACCCGCTGCGTGTCCACCAAATCTCTCAAAGTCGTTTTTTGTTGCAACATTACCAACTGCGGTAGATGCGATAACTTTAATATCCATATTATATATCCTTTATCTCGTTTTTACATTTGATTATAGTTTTGAAAATCTTGTGAAACTTCTGCCCAGATTAAGTCAGAAATCTCTTCAATTGACTTCATTTGTCCATTTTCTGTACATTGTATTACATTCCAACCATATTTCTCACTAACATATTTTCCGCTGTTATAGGCACGATAAATATGGTCTGGATTTTCTTCGTGAATATCTTTTTGGGTATTTGCCTTAAGGTTAGGTCTTTCGTGAGCAAGTCTTAAAGAGACCTCAACAGGAACATCAAGGAATATTACTCTGTCTGGTCTAGGCAATTTCATATCTCCGAACTCCAAATTCTCTAACCAAGTAAGGAATTTATCAACCTCAGCCCTATCACCAATTTTACCTGCTTGATGAAGCATATTTGACTGAACATATCTATCAAGTAGAACAATACCTCCTGCTTCATAGAAGTTCTTCAAGTCTTTCTGATAAGTACACATTCTGTCTACTGCATAAAGCGCACTTGCTTGATAAGCATCTAGAGACTTCTCTCCACCGAACTCACCGCCTAAATACATTTTTACTGGTGCAGCAGAAGGACTATCATAATTAGGAAAACTCTGAATAATAACCTTATGTCCTAGTTTTTTTAGTCTTTCATAAAGAGCCTTAGTTTGCGTTTGTTTTCCGCAACCGTCTGTACCCTCGATAACAATCATATAACCCATTATTTTCTCCAGTAATATAAACAATCAACCTAAAGAAAATTTCTCTTCTTTAGGTTAATTATTTAATTAAAATTAGTTTTGTTCTTCTAACTTTGTATTTTCTTCTTTTTTGAAGTTTTCAATTGTTTTGTTTTTCTTTTTTCTTAGCAACCACTCAACAAATTTTTGAATTTCAACAAGTGGAATAATTGCAAATGCACAACCGATTGCAATACCAAATTCTGCACCACTCAACATTGTTGTTCCCATAAATGTTTGGAATGCAGGAATAAATGTCATAGCAGTTAAAGCAAGACCAGCAAGGAATGCATAGTTAATCATCTTATTGCTAAATGGATTACTTGAGAATAAAGAATGTGTTTGAGACCTACTATTGTAAGAATGTAGTAATTGAATAAGTGATAAAGTAACAAACGCCATTGTCATAGCAACTTCTGGTCTAAATGCAGAACCTAATGCATATCCGCCAATGCAGAAAGATGCCATTGTAAGAATTGTTTGGAATAAACCTTGCAATATAATATTTCTACCAGTATGACCGGCAAATAATGACTGACCAGCCTTTCTAGGAGGTCTATTCATTATATCTTTTTCAACTTTTTCAACACCCAGTGCAAGTGCTGGGAAACTATCTGTTACTAAGTTAACCCAAAGTATCATAACTGCACTTAGGAATTCAACTTTCATAAATATTGTTGCGATAAACAAACATAATACTTCTGCAATATTAGCAGAAAGCAAGTATTGAACTGCCTTTTTGATATTAGAGTATACTTTTCTACCCTCTTCAACAGCTGCAATAATTGTAGCAAAGTTATCATCTGCAAGTACAATATCTGCAGCACCCTTACTAACATCAGTTCCAGTAATACCCATACCGATACCAATATCAGCAGTCTTAATTGATGGAGCATCATTTACACCATCACCAGTCATAGCAACTATTACATTGAATGACTTATAAGCATTAACAATTCTAACTTT
>JAZLDP010000047.1:0-3187 GCA_045614835.1 Clostridia bacterium
AGGGTGGTACTGCTGAAGATTTGTATAAAGCAATTACCTCGAAAGATAAGATGTATATGCGAAATATAGATGAATTGATTGAGTATATATGTCAGAGTTCTTCTACTCACAATTGTGTGCTTGTTTTGGGTGCTGGAGACTTGGCAGAGAGATTAAAGTCCAAGTTCCAAAATTTATAAATTATTGCTAAAAGTCTTGACAAAGAGAGCATATTCATATAAAATATAAAAGCATTAAATATATAAAGAGGTGAGTATTATGAAACAAGGCATACATCCAGATTATCACGAGGTGGAAGTTGTTTGTGTTTGTGGCTCTAAATTTAAAACAAAATCTACTGTTAAAGGCGATACAGTAAAAATTGATGTGTGTGATAAATGTCACCCATTCTTTACTGGTAAGCAAAAACTTGTAGATACTGCTGGTAGAGTAGAGAAATTTAAGAAAAAACACAATCTAGATTAATTGAAATAATAGGCAGGATTATTTTTCTTGTCTATTTTTTCTTTGTATAGGGGTTTTATGAATTATAGGGTAGACGAGGTTGTTAAGGAAGCAAAAAAGTTCCTTGATGCAAAAGGCATTACGCATTATAACGATACAAGATTTCTACTTGACAAGGTTCTTGGTAGGAGAGTTTCTTTTAGTGATAATGTAATGCTTGATAATGAGCAGTATAATTATTTTTGGTGTTTGGTTAAGCGTAGGGCAGAGCACGAACCAATGGATAGTTTACTAGGACACACAGAATTTATGGGAATAGATATTCCTTTCTCAACTGCGACCTTATCTCCTAGACAAGAAACTGAAATTATGGTCGATAGTATCATAAAAGAAAACCGAGAGAGGACAAACTTAAAAGTATTAGACTTGTGTTCCGGTAGTGGCTGTATTGGACTAGCAGTTGCTAAATATTTGATGGCAGAAGTTACCTGCGTAGATTTGTCGACAGATGCTATTAGAGTTGCTAAGGCAACTGCCGATAAGAATAATATTAAAGTTGATTTTGTGCAGAGTGACTTGTTTGACAATGTTACTGGAACCTATGATATTATCATAACCAATCCGCCTTATATTCCATCTATAGACTGTGTAGGTTTAGAGAAAGAGGTTCAAGATTTTGACCCTTTACTTGCTTTAGATGGCGGAGTAGATGGGCTTGACCTAATTAGAAGAATTAGCGAAGATGCACCTGATTACCTAAACGATAATGGGCTAATCTATATGGAATATGGTATTGGTCAGACAGAGGATATTGTCAAACTATTTGAGAAGAACTTTGATAGTATAGAGATTGTGAAAGATTATAGTGGAATAGATAGATACATAAAAGCGAGAAAGAGAGATTTATGTTAAACAAAATTAGATTTTTGAAAGAAAAGTTCTTAGAAGTAGAGAAAGAGATGCTAAAGCCTGAAGTTATAGCTAACTCTAGAAAATACTCAGAACTTTGCAAAGAATATAACGAATTGGAACCAATCAGTATAGCATATGATGAGTATGCTAAAGTTTTGGCTACAATGAAAGCAGATGAGGAACTTCTTGAGGTAGAAACCGATAACGAGATGAGAAGTATGCTTAATGATGAAGTTGAAACTTGCAAGAAAAGAATTGCTGAAATGGATGAAGAAATCAAAATCTTACTTTTGCCTAAAGATGACAATGATGAAAGAAATGTTATTATCGAAATTAGAGCAGGTGCAGGTGGAGAAGAAGCAAGTCTATTTGGAGGCGTTCTTCTTAGAATGTATTCAATGTATGCAGATAGCAAAAGATGGAAGACAGAAATTCTTTCAATTAACGATACAGAATTAGGCGGAGTTAAAGAAGCATCAATCAGAATTGCTGGTAAGGGCGCTTATAGTAAGTTCAAATACGAAAGCGGTGTTCATAGAGTTCAAAGAGTTCCTGAGACCGAGAGTAGTGGTAGAATTCATACAAGTACTGCTACCGTTGCAGTTCTTCCAGAACACGAAGAAGTTGATGTTGAAATCAACGAAAAAGATTTGCAAATTGATGTATACCGTAGTGGTGGTGCTGGTGGTCAGCATGTTAATACAACAGATAGTGCTGTTAGAATCACACACATTCCTACAGGTATTGTTGTTGCTTGTCAAGATGAGCGTTCTCAAATCAAGAATAGAGAGAAGGCTATGTCTATTATGAAGAGCAAATTATACGACCACTTCCAAATGCAAATTGATGAAGAATATGCAAATAACAGAAGAAACCAAGTAGGAACAGGTGATAGGTCAGAGAGAATTAGAACTTACAACTATCCTCAAAGCAGACTTAGCGACCATAGAATTAACTATACTTCCTACAATCTTGATGCGTTCCTAAACGGTGACTTAGACGACCTAATTGCTAGTCTATCAGTTGCAGAACAAAAAGAGAAACTAGAGAGAATTACTTTGTAAATAGTGATAATTGGTTATATAATTACTATTACATTTTATATAAAATTTTTAAGGTGAAGTTATGGAGAAAAAGACACTTTATACTGCAATCAAACCTACAGGAGTATTAACTCTTGGCGGATATATCGGAGTTGCACAAACTCTTAAAGAACTTAGCGAACAATATAATTCATATATTTGTATTGCAGACTTACACGCATTAACAATCAACCCAGACCCAAAAGAACTAACAGATAATACTTACAAGTTAGTTGCCTTTTATTTGGCGCTAGGTCTTGACCCAGAGAAATGTACACTTTATCTTCAAAGTCAAGTAGATGCTCATAGCAAAATCTCTTGGGTTCTAAACAACTTCACAATGTTTGGTGAAGCTTCAAGAATGACACAGTTCAAAGATTACCAAGCTAAAGCAAAAGATACTAATGTTGGTATTTTTGATTACCCAGTACTTATGGCAGGAGATATTCTATTATACGACACAGACATTGTTCCAGTTGGTATTGACCAAAAACAACATGTAGAACTTGCTAGAAATATTGCTATTAGATTTAATCATAAAATGGGAGAAACTTTTATCGTTCCAGATGTTATGATTAGAAAGACTGGTTTCAAAATCTGTGGACTTCAAGAACCTACTAAGAAGATGTCTAAATCTGAGAAGGGCGATACTGGTTCAATCTTTATCGAAGATAATCCAGAAGAAATTACTAAGAAGATTAAAAGAGCAGTAACAGATAGCGAGAGCAAAGTATATTTCGACCCAGAGA
>JAZLDP010000048.1:0-10912 GCA_045614835.1 Clostridia bacterium
TAATCTAAATCAAGTTCCAAATTGCTAAATCCAGGGGTATCAGCGACCATAATGTCATTATGTAAATATAATTCATTGGCTCTAGTGGTATGTTTACCTCTATCAACCTTTCTACTAAGACCTTGAGTTTCTAAGTTTATATTAGGAATTATTGCATTAAGAAGCGAACTTTTACCTACTGCAGACTGACCACAAACCGCACAAAAACTACCGCCAATATAACGGCTAAGTTCTTCAACACCCTGACCAGTTACTGCACTAATAACCATAACTTTGCAAAAATAATACTGTTCTTTGATGCTAGATATAAAGCCTCTTTCTGCAATATCCGACTTATTAATAACAATAATAGGCTCGATACTATTTAGCACACAATATATTAGTAATTTGTCAACTAACAACAAGTCCGGCTCTGGCTTAGGAGCAACAACAATAATTAATTTATCAATATTAGCAAGAGGAGGTCTAGGAATACTATTCTTACGCTCTTTCATAGAAGTAATAATATACTTACCCTCATCATACTCATTAGGCTCTAATTCAACATAATCCCCAACTACAATTCTAAGTTTCTTAGCAGTTGTTCGCACACTACAAGTATACACATTACCCTCACTTAAAACTGTATATATTCCGCCCAAAACTTTAATTACTATACCTGTAATAACCGTTATCCTCTCTTATTATTTCTATTGTTAGTAGGCTTTTGACTTCTACCTCTTTGATTATCAAAAGACTTATTGGTTCTTGTAAACTTATTATCTTTCTTACCTAAAGACTTGCTATCTTTAGTACTTCTTGTTTCTTTCTTAGCAGGAGTATTTTTTGCTTGTCTTTGTTTTAGCAGTTGTGAAGCATCTTTAACCTTGCTAAGTGTATTTCTATTTGGCTTAGGTTTAATATTAGGATTAACCTTATTAACCACTTTTTCGCCTTGTAATTCCTTATTTCTAAGTTGTCCACAAGCACCCTCAATATCATCACCTAGAGTTCTTCTTTGAGTAGCTGATACACCAAATCTATTAAGAGTATCAAGGAATTTCTTGCAACTATCACTAGTAGGAGCTTTTAAATCTCTACCATCAACCTCGTTTAACTTAATCAAATTAATATGACAAGGCAAATCTTTAAGAACCTCTGAAAGTTCTTTAGCGTGTTTAAATGAATTATTAACACCTTCAATTAGAGTATACTCAATAATAATTCTTCTATTAGTCATAGTATAATAGTATTCAAGAGCACTAATAATTTCCTTAATTGAATATCTTCTAGCAATAGGCATAATCTCTTTTCTAACAGTATCATTAGATGCGTGTAAAGATAAGCATAGAGTAACAGCATAACCTAGGTCAGCAAGTTCCTCAATCTTGCTAGGGATACCACAAGTTGAAACTGAAATATTTCTAACACTCATATTGAAACAATCATCAGATGTTAATATTTTTAGGAACTTTTTCACATTGTCAAAGTTATCAAGAGGCTCTCCACTGCCCATAAGAACAACATTAGTAATCTCTCTATCTTTTAGAGTACCACCCAAGTATCTATTAACCGCAACAATCTGACCTAAAATTTCGCCACAACTCAAGTTTCTAACAAAACCATTAAGACCACTTGCACAGAATAGACAATTCATTTTACATCCAACCTGAGTACTAACACATAGAGTATTACCAAAGGCATATCTCATAAGAACGCCCTCAATAATATTGCCATCTGGTAGGTCATATAGGAACTTTATAGTCTTATCTTTACCCTTACTTTCAATTGCTCTTCTAATCTTGATTGGTTGCAAAATATAATTATAATTTTTAAGTTGCTCCAAAAAAGCTGAAGGTAAGTTAATCTTATCTTCATAATCTTTGCCACCATAGATAGCATTAACAAGTTGGTCTACCCTGTATTTAGGTTGACCAAAACTTTCTAGCATTTGGTATAATTCTTCTTTCTCATAATCTAATAGTATATTCATAATCTTCTTAATCTCCCTATAAAGAACCCTTCAGTTTTTGTTAGGTTCGGATAGAATGTATACATATTTTTGTCATTGGTAATATTAATATCACCAAAATTAATTTCAGTTAACTCAAAGTCCTTATGATTAGCAAGGAACTTCTCTATAACATTTTTATTCTCAAAATCAAGAATTGTACAAGTTGAATATTGTAATATTCCGCCTGGCTTAACATATTTTGCACTATTATCAAGAATTTGATATTGGATACCAGCAAGTGTCTTAGCATCAGCCAAAGTCTTATTTAAGAAAACATCAGGCTTCTTTCTAGATACGCCTAAGTTACTGCAAGGAACATCACACATTACATAATCGAATTTCTTGTCCCATAATGGATTGAACTTAGTACCATCTTGAACAAAAGTATTAAGTTTGACACCAACAGATTTGGCATACTTATCTACAAGTTCTACTCTATGTTTGTGTATATCACAGGAATATACTTGCAAACTTCTATTTTGAGCAAGATATACTGACTTACCACCAGGTGCAGAACAAACATCAAGCACTCTGCCTTTTTCCGCACCAAGCACATTACAAGTAATAATACTAGGCAAACCTTGGACAATGTACTTATCTTTCAACTCATCTACTTTAAGAAGTTTGGCATAGTCAACATACATTGTATAGTCATATAGACTAGGCTCGTATTTAATTTCCAAGCCATCTAATTTATTCTTAAACTCTTTAGCAGTTGTTTTATCTAGATTAACTCTAATATGAGTAAGACTAGTTAATTCGCAAGAAACTAGGTCAGTTACAAAATCCTTAGAATAGGTTTTAAGAAGCTCTTTAACCACCCACTCTGGATAATTGTATTTAACACTCAAATACTTACTATAATTTGACTTATCAGGTAATTTCACATCTCCATTAACTAGTTTCTTAGCCACTGCGTTAATAAATCCAGATTTATGAAAATCTAGTTTTTTTGCAATAGTAACAACTTCATTAACTAATGCAAATGGCGGAATAGAATTAACCGCTTTTGATATATATGCAACCATTTTTAGAAGTATTAGAAACTTTTGTTCAGGCAATTTAGTTACATAATGAGCAATAAAATACTCCAAAAGAATATCTTTTTCAAGTACTCCGTATACAATTTTTGTAACCAAAGAAGAGTTGACAGAATTGTCCAACTTATTCAAATATTTATTAAGTTCAATACTTACATAAGACTTGTCTAGATATACTTTAGATAGGATATCATAGGCAATATTTAATTCTTTATTCACTCAACTTTACTTCCTATTTCTATACTCTTACCATTTAGATAACTCTTAGCAGTCATTCTCTTAGAGTTAATTGGTAATAATTCAGTTATTTCAACAACACCCTCGCCACACTTGATATGAAGACCTTGTTTGTTATTAGCAAGAACAACTTGCCCAGCTTCAAAACCATCTCCTGAAACTGTTGATACAACAGCATTATAAACCTTGAAATACACACCATTAATTGTAAATCTAACATTTGGCCAAACAGCAAGACCTTTGATTAGTCCAACAATTTCTTCAGCAGATTTATTGAAATCCACTATTCCCATCTCAGGCTTAAACATTGAACATTTAGTAGCCAAACTCTCATCTTGTTTTGTGAAAGTTATATTATCTTTCTCAATCTCATCAAGAGTAGGAACAATCATCATAGCACTTAGAGAAGAAAGTTTATCAAACAAAGTAATCGCATTGTCATTTTCTTCAATAGCAATCTTCTCCATAGCAATAATATCACCATCATCTAGCCCTACGCCAGACTGAAGGATTGTTACACCAGTCTCTTTCTCACAGCCAATAAGTGCACATTGAACGGGACTAGCACCTCTATACTTAGGTAGTAGACTACCATGCAAATTAATTACACCGTGCTTTTTTGCAAAAAGAATTTTCTCATCAAGAATTTGACCATATGCACAAGTAACATAGATATCCGCATCAATATTTAATAGTTCTGTGATATCAGATTTTCTAATTCTCTCATATTGGAATACTGGAATATTATTCTCCATAGCCAATTTTTTAACTGGAGTTGGAACAAGTTTGTTGCTTCTACCCACTGGTTTATCTGGTTGAGTAACAACAGCAACAACTTGATGCTTACTACTGATTATTGCTTGTAATGATGGTACTGCATATTCAGGAGTTCCAAAAAATACTACTTTCATATTACTTCGCACCTTTTTTCTTTTTATCTTTGTAATCTTTGATAACTTTATCTATAAATAAAATACCTTCTAAGTGGTCTATCTCGTGACAAAGAGCCTTAGCAAGTAGGTCTACACCAGTAATAACAAACTCATTACCATATCTATCTTGAGCCTTGACTGTTACCTCTTGAGGTCTTTTTACATAACCCCATTGACCTTTGCAACTAAGGCAACCCTCTTGTTCGATTTGCTCACCAAAACTATCAATAATTTCCGGGTTAATTAGTTCTAGTTTCATATTATTGATATCAAGGACAATGGCTCTTCTAAGCACTCCCACTTGAACTGCAGCAAGACCAACACCATCGTTTTTGTTCATTGTTTCTCTCATATCATCAAGTAGTTCCCAAAGTTTCGCATCAAACTCCTTAACCTCTTTACTTTTCTTTCTAAGTATTTCATCTCCAACTTGTACAACATTTCTAATTGCCATATTTTTCTCCCTAACTTAGTGATACTGGATTATTCTCTACAAATACACTAAGTTTATTATTTTTTGTCTCATCTAGTAATTTATATATTTTGTCTAACACTTCTCTATGTATTGAACACGAATACCTAAGAACTATCTGGTATCTGTGTTTATTTTTAATTTTGTTAACAGGCGACCTCATAGCTTCCATAAAGTAGAAGTCTTTGCCATATTCTTTTCTAAATTCTTTAAGTTTAAGTATAAGTTTATGTGTGCTATTCTTAGCTAGTTCATCATCTGCTGAACTAAGCAAAACTCTAACAATTCTAGCAAATGGAGGAAACTTGGTTGTTTCTCTTAAGTTAATTTCTTTATCATAGAACTTAAGATAATCATAATTAGCACAGGTTAAATAAACTGGGTTCTTAGGAACATAAGTCTGAAGAACTACATATCCCTCATCTTTATTTCTTCCAGCCCTACCAGAAACCTGTGTCATTAATTGAAAGGTTGTTTCACTGGCCTTATAACTATAGTTAAATAAAGATATATCAGCATCAACTATTCCTACAAGTGTAACACTTGGAAAATCGTGTCCCTTTGTAACCATCTGAGTTCCCACAAGAATTGCAGGTTTGGTCTTTGCGAACTCGCCTAAAATTTTCGAATAAGCATCTTTGGTAGTTACACTATCATTATCTAGCCTAAAGATTTTCACTCCAGGGAATTTGTCTTCAAGCAACTCTACCACTTGCTGAGTACCAGTAGCACCAAGTTTAATACTATCACTCTGACACTCAGGACATTTATGTAGTGTCCTAAACTTCTTACCGCAGTAATGACATTTAAGAACTCCCTCGTTTTTGTGGAATACAAGATTTGCATCACACTCGGTGCACTTAGGAATATACGAGCAGTTCCTACACATAAGATACGAACTAAAACCTCGTCTATTAATAAACAAAATTGACTGCTTATCATTATTAATTTGCTCGGTAAGTTTATCAATTAAACTAGCAGATAACATTGTATTATTACCCAATTTAAATTGCTGACACATATCAACAATTTCGATTGGTGGCATAGGCTGTTTATTAACTCTAACAGGCATTTCGACTAAATTATATTCTTTAGTAGTCT
Source organism: Clostridia bacterium (assembly GCA_045614835.1). Lineage (GTDB taxonomy): Bacteria > Bacillota > Clostridia > Christensenellales > UBA1242 > UBA11490. The sequence goes on from JAZLDP010000048.1 coordinate 5,776, forward strand.
TAGCCTTATAGAAGGTTTCTATTGATGGAGTTGCACTTCCAAGCACTAGCGGACACTTATTTTGCTTTGCTCTAAATTCCGCAATATCGTGTGTGAAGTATCTAGGATTACTATCACTAAGATAGGAATTGTCGTGTTCTTCATCAATTATAATAATTCCCAAATCCTTAATTGGAGCAAAGATTGCAGACCTAGCACCTACAACAATCTTAGCCTCACCTCTATATATCCTTAGCCATTCATCGTGCTTCTCACCCATACTAAGTGCGCTATGAAGAACCGCAACCTCACTACCGAATCTAGCTGAGAATACTCTTACCATTTGTGGAGTTAAAGAAATCTCAGGAACAAGCATAAGAGCCCTTTTATTCTCTTTTAAGATTTTCTCAATGGAGTGCATATAGACTTCAGTCTTACCACTGCCTGTTACTCCAAATAATACAAGTGGCTTGTCGGTTGACTTAAGAATTGCCTTAACAGCTTTATCTTGCAAATCAGTTAGAGTATGGCTATTCTCAGCAGTCTTTTCGTGTTGAAGCCTATTAATCTTAACCTTCTTCTCTTGCAACACACCAAAGTCTAGCATCTTATTAATAACCGCATTACCAAATTTTGAAGCAAGAGCAGTAAAGTTCATCTCAGGATATTCCTTTAGCATTTGAATAACCAAAGGAGCATTCTTTTGTCTACCAGTCAAGGTCGACATATACTCTTCTAACTTATCATCATTAAGTGTTATTATACGAGCAACTTTGTCTTTGACATTACTTCTAATCTGAGTAGGTACAGCCAGTCTAATTCCATCAATTAATCTAAGATATAAAGTACTTTTCATATAATGCATAAGGTCTATAAGTTCAGGAATTATAACAGGATAGTCATCAAGTTTATCTATAATAGACTTTAATTTATTAGGTGGACAATCGGTGGTTTCTTTAATTCCAACAATATACCCCTCAATCTTTCGATTACCAAAAGGCACAAGAACTCTATAGCCAACAGTAATATCACTCAAAGAAGAAGGTATCTCATAATCAAATACCTTATCAACTTCGCTTGACATAACATCAACAATAACTTCTGCTATCAAAGTATCTTATCTCCTCTTAAGTATCATAATCAAAAAATAAAAAATTCTATCGCAAAAAAATATCGCAATAGAATTAAATATTAATCGCAAAAACAAATAAAACTCTATTGCAAGTTGACTAATTAATTATTAGTATCATCTGCAACAATTGTTCCATCGTTAACTTCATCAACTGCTCGTGTAACTTCAGGTTTTTGTTCCTTTTCTTCTTCTGTCAAAGTTTCGTTAAGGTATTTAGCTCTTTTACCTACAACAACAGCAAGTCTATAAGGATTACCTACTTTGCTAACAAGTTCATCGATTGGTGGTTCAAGCAACATAATTATTTACTCCTATTATTTATTATCACATAATATATTTTAATATATTAATAAAATTTTTTCAACACTTTTTTGAAGATTTTATATAAAATAATTTATTTATATATAATATAATCTCGATTTTTGATTGTTAAGAAAAAAGACCTAAATTGCCAATTACCCAGTAACCAACAATTCAGGTCTAATTATACTTCTAATTCATACCCACTCTAGACATTTCATCTTTTAAGAACTCTAAATCTATAACTTGTACACCTAGAGAGTTCGCTTTGTCAAGTTTGCTTCCAGCATTTTCACCAGCAAGAACATAATAGGTCTTAGAACTAACACTACCCGAGACTTTCGCTCCAAGTGTTTCAAGAATTGCCTTAGCCTCATCTCTAGACATACCATCAAGTGTACCAGTAAGTACAACTGTCTTATCTGTAAAGATTGAATTTACCTTCTCTGTAATTACTTTATCAATAGTAACCCCAACTGCCAATAATTGCCTAATTTGAGACAAATTATCTTCATTTGCAAAGTACTCTACAATGTTCTTTGCAATAATATCTCCGATATCCTTGATGTTCAAGAAATCTTCTACACTAGCAGTCATAATATTATCAAGAGTTCCAAAGGTACTCGCAATATCTTTTGCAGTCTTATCTCCAACACCATTAATACCAAGAGAGAATACAAAGTTATTTAGTTTACACTTTTTGCTATTTTCAATACTTGTTAGCAAATTAGTGATTTTCTTATTCTTAAACCCTTCTACTATTGTTAGTTCCATTGGAGTTAAATTGTATATATCTACAAAGTTTTTCACCCCAAGAGTTTCAAACAAACTCTCTATGGTTTTCTCCGAAAGCCCCTCTATATTCATAGCATTTTTAGATACAAAATGGCTAAGTCTAGCAACAACTCTATCCTTGCAATTAAGGTTTGTACAGAATAGATTAATACCATCATATTCTAATTTTTCGTTACAACAAGGACAAGTTTCTGGCTTTTCAATTTTCTTACTATCAGCGAAATGTTCTGCAACACCTAGTATTTCTGGTATAACCTCGTTACTACGCCTTACAAACACAGTACTACCAATAGCAACATCTTTTCTGATAATATCATCATAGTTATTCAAAGTTGCGTGTGTAACAGTAGCACCAGCAAGTTCAATAGGTTCAATCTCACAAACAGGAGTAAGTTTACCAGTTCTACCAACTTGCCATACGACATTTTTAACTTTGCTAGTAAGTTCCTGAGCCTCAAATTTATAAGCAATAGCCCACTTAGGGAACTTAGCAGTATAACCAACTCTGTCCCTAACCTGATAATCATCAACCTTAATAACTACACCATCTATTAAAATATCTAAATCATTTTTATATTTATCTACTTTATCAATTTGTTTGGCAATATCTTCAAAACTATTCAAAACCTCAAAGAAACCAAAGGTATCAAAACCGTTATCATCAAGGAAAGAATGAACATAATTTTGGCTAGGCAAATCTTCATCAGATAGTAGAATATCATACATAAAAGCATCAAGATTTCTACTTTTTGTAACTTTTACATCAAGGTTTCTAAGAGCACCAGCTGCAGCATTTCTTGCATTTTTTAGAGGTTCATCGGCTGTAGCATTATATTTCTCTAGTTCAGAAAGTCTCATAAGAACTTCGCCCATAACAGTTACATTACCACGATAATTTATATGTTTAGGTACATTTCTAATAGTTTTAACTTGTGCAGTAATATCTTCACCAACTAGACCATTACCTCTAGTCGCACAATTCTTTAGCAGTCCATTACTATATCTAGCAACAACCCTTAGTCCATCATACTTATATTCAAAAGTAAATTTCTTGGCACCTGCTAATACCATATCATCATACCAAGACCTTAGTTCTTCTAAAGTTTGGGCCTTGTTTAGACTATAAAGGTTCTTTTGGTGAGTTACTTTCTTGAACTTATCAAGTACCACATCACCAACTTTTTGAGTTGGACTATTAGGCAAAATACAGCCAGTTTCTTTCTCAAGACGCACAAGTTCATAATAAAGGTCATCATACTCTTTGTCAGAAATAGTAGGATTATCTAAGGTATAATAATTGTAATTATGCTTTTCAACAAGTGCAATAAGTTCTTTTATGCGTTCTATATTATCCATAGAACCTCCCTATTTTATTTCAAGATTTGCAAAGGCGCAAAGTTAAGAGACAATGTCTTAACACCAAGTTTACCAAAGTCGACAGACACATAGTTACCCTCTCCGCCATCTGCTTTAACAATTGTTCCAACACCAAACTTGGTATGTAACACCTGTACACCCACCTTATATTCAGCAAACTTATCCTTTTGAGAATTAAGTTTATTTAACATAATTGGCTTAAGAATTGAGGTTGTTTCACTACTAACTTTCTTAGTTTCATAAGAATTAACCTTACTAGAATACTCATCATAAGTAGCATAACTACTCGAAGATTTATTAGAGTAACCACTAGAATAATTGCTTGAATAACCCCCGCTAGAATAAGAACTTCTTTGTCCATAACTAGAATAACTACTTTCCCAATCACTATCGTATTCATATGAAGACACTTTTCTAACAGGCTTCTCACTAACAATACCCATTTCAGCCACAAATCTACTAGGCAATTGATTATCTCTTTTGCCATACATAAATCTAGACTTAGCACGAGTTAGATATAGTTTTTGTCTAGCACGAGTAACAGCAACATACATAAGTCGTCTTTCTTCTTCAAGTTCATCAATACTATCCATAGCCCTAGATAATGGGAATTTACCCTCTTCTAGTCCAACAATAAATACATAATCAAATTCTAGTCCCTTACTTGCGTGTACGGTAGAAATTGAAACGGAAGACAAATCATCATCTTCTTTCTCAAGGTCGTTCTGAAGAGTAACACTCTCTAAGTAATCTATAAGTGTTGCATCTTCGTTAAGATGCTCATAACTCTTAACCGATTGTAATAACTGGTCTATGTTCATTGTTCTGTCAACATCTTCTTCCGAAGTAGTATTATACATACCTTTAACTCCACTTTTGTTAACAACGAACTCTACAAAGTCATATAAACTCTTTTCTTGATATGCAGTTTTAAATTCAGTAATCATATCACCGAACTCTGCAATTTTTGACTTAATAGTTGAAGAAATATCAAGTTCTCTATAATTCTCAACCAAGTCTACCATTGGTATATGAGTGTCTTCTGACATAGCAACAAGTTTGTCAATAGTTGTTTGCCCAATACCACGCTTAGGATAATTGATAATTCTAGCAATACTGCTATTATCTCTTGGATTGACTATCATAGTTAGATATGCAAGTATATTTTTAACTTCTAATCTTTCAAAGAACTTAAAAATTCCGCTTACTTTATAGGCAATATTATAGTTAAGCAACTTCTCTTCCATAAGACGAGATAAGGCAGATACCCTCATAAGAATACCTATGTTACTTAGTTCTATGCCTCTACTTTGGAGACCGTAGATGGCTCTAGCAACATACTCAGCTTCTTCATTCTCATCATAACCTTCGTAGTATGTTACATTTTCTCCTTGCTCGTTCTCAGTGAACAATGTCTTCTCTAGTCTAGCACAGTTATTTTTAATTAACCTATTAGCAACTCTAATAATTTCTTTGGTACTTCTATAGTTTTGTTCAAGTTTAAATATCTTACAACCATAATCAGCAATAAAGTTCTTGATATTGTCGATATTT
>JAZLDP010000049.1:0-2901 GCA_045614835.1 Clostridia bacterium
ACTAAACAACCCAGAAATTCAAACAACCTTTATAAATAACATTATCTCTACACTTAATGCCAAAAACTATAGCGGTGTTGACATTGACTTTGAATACCTATATCCTCAAGACAAAGATGCCTACACTCAATTCCTAGCCAACTTAAAGGCAAGTCTTACACCACTTAACAAGTCCCTTAGTGTTGCAGTTGCACCAAAATATAGAGATGAACAAGAGGGCTTATTATACGAAGCTCACGACTATCAAGCCATTGGAGAAATTGCAGATAGAGTAATTATTATGACTTATGAATGGGGATATGTGTATGGAGAACCTATGGCTATTAGCCCACTCAGAGAAGTTGAGGCAGTTATATCTTATGCTGTTACAAGAATACCTAGCAACAAAATATTAATGGGTATGCCAAACTATGCTTACGACTGGGCAACACCTTGGAAACAAGGAGATGTCGCCAACACCATTACTAACACTCGTGCACTTGAGATAGCTCTGGAAAACGGCTCCAACATTATGTTTGACAGCTCTGCTCAAGCACCTTACTTTAACTATATAGATAGTAGTGGTAATGCAAGAGTTGTATGGTTCGAAGATGCTAGAAGTATTGATGCTAGACTAAACCTCATTACTAAATACAATCTAGCCGGTGTAAGTTACTGGACTATCAATAATTTCTTCCCTGTTAACTGGGCAGTACTTAGTAGCAAATTTAGTGTAGCGAAACTAATCTAAGAAACGAACCTTATCAACAGTATTGCTCAATTAATAACTCAAAAACAAAGTTAACACACCAACCAATCAGTTTAAATCAGTAGTAAAACGGAGAATTTCGCTTTATTACTGATTTTTTTATAATAAATTTTTCAAATTCCATTGACTTTAGATAATATTATGTTATACTTAAAGTAATATAATTAAAATTGTGTGCTTTTTGGTATAAAATTTATGTTTTTTGACACAAAATTATATAAATTTTTATTTAAAACACACTCACACTGCACGATAAGGAGATAAGGTTATGGATAAAAAGATATTCTTTGAAGACGCTAGAAAAGGTGTACTTGAATTCTTCTCAATAGAATTCCCTACAATGACAATTGAGACTGTAGACCATTTCGTTAGTATGTTCTACCGCCTAGTTAACTACGAAGAAGAGAGCCAAAAAATTAGACCTAATATCCTAATCACAAGTAACATTAATTCAGTAGTTAGAAGCATCCCAGATAGCAAGAAAATCTTATTCTACGAAGACACAGATATGTCTACCTTCAAAGCAAGAATCAAGGCTCTTATGTGTTTCTGTAGAAGCGACTGGTCTATCTATGTTAACTTCGGAGAAGAGATTATCGAATATGGTATTGTTAAAACACTAACTAGTATCAAAGAAAAATCTCTGATTACAACTATCAAAAAGAGTAGCACCCTTGATGCACTATCAAAAAAGAGCAACTTAGTTTTGATTAATGTATATGGTGGTGGTGTCTGCGAACTTATCGGCGCTAAAGGCAATAAATATAGTATTTGTTTCAACTTGAATAGCCAATCAGAATACAACTGGGACAACCAAATCGCAGAATTCGTTGATGCTTGTGTTGAGAAAATCAAAACTACTCAAAAGAAATTATCAGATATCAAAACCCTACTTACTAATATCTTCTATAGAGTTCTTAGAGACCTTCACGGAACAATATGTGTAGTAGTAGACAAAGAATACAAAGACAAGAACGGCTTCCTAGCTGATGGTACTTGGTTAAAAGAACCAATAGAGTTCGGCAAAATGTTCTTGCGCTCTTCTAAGTTTGATGAAAATGTTCTTAGAAGCTATGCTGATGTATTAACAACAATGCTTGACTTTGATGGTATCACTGTTCTAGATAACGCAGGTAGAATTAGAGCATACAATGTGTTTATCGAAGCCAATAACGACAAGAAAACCAAGATTGTTGGTGGCGCTAGAAGAAGAGCAGCCTACTCAATTCTTCAAAACAAATCAAAGAAGATTATTGGTGTATACTTCCAATCTCAAGATGGAGACAACTTCTACAAAGAGAAGAGTGACCTTAAGAAGCGTAAGAAAACTATTAAAATTGTTGGTGGCGAAGTTGTTAACGAAAATGATGATATGCTACCACTTGAAATCCTTCTAAAACTTCAACAACAAAAGAAAAAAGAAGAAGATGCTCACAAGGAAGAGCTTGAGAAGTTAGAGAAAGAGAAACAAAAGGTTGAGAAAGAGAAACTTGAAGCCGAAAGAGCAAAACTTGAGGCCGAGAAGGAATTACAAGAAATCAAGAAGGAACTAGAAGAGCAAGACAACGAAGATGAGAAAAAAGAAGAAGTTCTAGAAGAAACCGTAATCGAAGATGCAAAAGTTCTAAATGAGACTAGAGGTGATAGTAGCGAAACTATCTACAACCGCAACTCAAATATCTATCACAACGACTAATAAAATTAAGACCAGACTTTAAATAAGTTTGGTCTTTTTTTGTTGAATTTCCTAAAATTTACCTATTAGAAACCCCACCACTATTCTTGCAATAATTACAAAATTTTATTAAATTTTACACATTATTTAGCATTTTAACTGTAAAAAAATACAAGTTAAATAATGGCTATTTGTAGCGGTTTTTAAAACATAGAGCGAATAAGAAAATTGTAACACTATTGACAACCACCCTCTAATGTTATAAAATATTAATAATATAATAGGGATTATGGGGAGAAAAAATGAAACAAATTAAACCAACAAAAAGAGAATTGGAAGCAGAGAAAATTGCTATTGAGAAACAAGCTAAAACAATGTGGAATGGAATGACCAGTGGCGACTATGATGCTTATATGCAAAAGGTAAGAGAAGAGCGTAGACTTAACTGGGCTGAAAATGAAGACCTAGTAGAAGAAAT
>JAZLDP010000050.1:0-6377 GCA_045614835.1 Clostridia bacterium
CCATCTACCAAAACTTGACCACTTGTTACATCATAAAATCTAGGTACAAGATTGATAAGGGTACTCTTACCACTACCTGTTGAACCAATAAAAGCAACAGTCTCTCCCTTCTCTGCTTTGAAAGAAATATTCTCAAGCACAGGCTCTTCTGCACCAGGATAACTGAAACTAACATTTCTAAATTCAATAGTACCTTTAGCTTCGCTAGTTTCTACTTCACCATCTTTAATAGATACATCTGTATTAAGAATTTCGTTAACACGCTTAATAGAAACAATTCCTCTAGGAATAAGTACGAACATAAGTGTTATGAACATAAAGCTCATAATTACATGCATACTATATTGACCAAATGTTGCAATAGTAGCATAGTTGGTTAGGCTGTCTCTAATAAGATAAGCGCCTATCCAATAGATTGTTAAAGTCATCATATGCATAATCAAATGAAGACCTGGGTCCATAAGGGACATTGTACGGTTAAGGAATAATTGTGTTTTTGTTAGACCTTTATTAGCATCTGCAAATTTGTTCTCTTGGTATTTCTCTGCATTATAGGCTCTAACAACTCTAATACCAGTTAGGTTTTCTCTAGTAACTGAATTAAGTTTATCTGTTTGTTTTTGAAGACGACTGAACTTAGGAATAACAATGATAATCAAAGTAATTAACATTACCAACATAACAATTAAGTAAGCAATAGATACACCTGTAAGAGTTACATTAGTAAGAGTAATTTTTCTGATTGCGAAGAATGCCATACAAGGTGCTGTGAATAACATTTTCATACAAGTCATCAAAGTTCTTTGAATCTGTGTAATATCATTAGTTGACCTAGTGATAAGACTAGCAGTACTGAATTTATTAATTTCACTAGCACTGAAAGAATTAACTTTAATAAATACATCTCTTCTTAAATCTCTAGCAATTTTGTTAGATAGATAGTTAGCAAGAGTATTAACAATAATAATTGCAGTTAAAATTAATGCTGCTATACCAATCATCTTTAGACCTATCTTCCAAAGTGTTGACACTTCTGCTTGTGATTGAATAGCTGTTATAAGTTCGCTAACCTTGGATATAAGTTCCATCTCAAAGAAAGTTTGTGTAAGTATAAAGCCAAAAATCATAACAAATATAAAGTAATCAATTACTCTAAATTTTTTCAGAATATTTTTCAAATCTTTCTCTCCTTTTTAGTATTTTTGTTCAACAAAAATAAAAACAAAAACCTACTAATTATTAATCTATTCTATTTCTTAAAGTTTAGTGCAAGGCTATTATTCTACTTTAACACTAGCAAGATATTATTAGTAAGAATTTGTTTTTGTTTTATTCAAAAGTATTATCAATTTTTTATATTGAGTATTAATATCTAAAAGAAACTATCAAAGCCACTAAATTATATTTGATAACGAATATAAAATAAGATATTAAAAATAAAAATTTGACTTGTACTTTCAAGACAGTTGTTTACAAAAAAGAATATAACATTAACCCATAAAATTGTCAAGAATTAGTTATACTTAATTATATTAATATAATATTTTAATTACTTATATAACGAAAATACTTGGATTTTTTGGGATTTGGTTATAAAATATAGGTAGATTTTTTTAGGAGAGAACGATGGTAGACAAGAATTTATACAATTTACTTAAAGAAAGAGGACTACTATACCAATGTAGTGATGAAGAGAGTTTAAAGAAAAAACTAGAAAGCGGAGAACCTATTGTTGTTTACGAGGGTAGCGACCCTACTGCTGATAGTTTACATATAGGACACTGTGTGCCTTATTGCATTCTTAGAAGATTTCAAAAGGCTGGACACAAAGTACTTCTTCTAATGGGAGGCGCAACTGCTTGTATCGGAGACCCTACTGGCAAAGATACTGTTAGAAAAATGCTTACACAAGAAGAAATCAATAATAATATCGAGAAGATTAAATCTACTCTTGAAGTATTCCTAGACTTCGATGGAGACAACCCTGCAGAAATAGTTAATAATGCTGATTGGTTCTCAAAGATTAATTATATCGAATTTATGAGAGATTATGGTGTTCACTTCAATATCAACAAAATGTTAGCAAGTGAAATCTATGACAAGCGTCTTGAGAGTGGTGGACTTACACTATTTGAGATGGGTTATATGCCAATGCAAGCTTATGACTTCGTACATTTAAATAGAACCAAAGGCTGTACCCTACAATATGGCGGTGCAGACCAATGGGGTAATATCGTTGCTGGTGTTGAACTTCAAAGAAAGCTTAATTTCCAAAACGGAACTAATATCGAATTAATCGGTGCTACAAACCCATTACTACTTACTCCAGATGGAAAGAAAATGGGTAAGACAGAGAAAGGCGCTATTTGGATTAACAGAGATAAGATTTCTGCTTATGATTTCTATCAAGGAGTATACCAAACTCCAGATGCTTGTGTAGAGATGATGTTTGCTCTATTCACAGATATTCCTATGGACGAAGTTAAAGCAATCTGCAAAGAAGATATTGTCAAAGCTAAACAAAGACTTAGTTACGAAATCACTAAGTTTGTTAGAGGCGAAGAAGATGCTAACAAAGCAGTTGAGGCTACAAAATCTCTATTTGGTGGCGGAACTAACTTAGCAGATGTTCCTACATATGAGATTGAAAAGGCTCAAGTAGGCCAGGTTAGTATTATTGACCTTGTTGCTGGTAGCAAATTATGTCAATCTAAGTCTGAAGCAAGAAAAATGATTGAGGGTGGCGGTGTATATCTTAACGAAGAGAAAGTTACAGATATTAGAAGAGTGCTACTAGACACTGACCTAACTGATGACTACTGTATACTTAGAAAAGGTAAGAAAAATTATATGAAAGTTGTAGTTAAATAAAACTACAATGAGAATATAAATATAGTTAATTATTTTGTAAAACATAAATTAATATAATTACACAAAAATAAGTTATAAAAAATAAGTCTATGAAGAAATTTTGGAACACTTTTAAGAAATTCTTAATATGTTTTCTAATACTACCAATTGTAGTAATGTTTCCTATGGCTTGTGGCGGAGATGATGGTTCTGGTAGCGGTGCTGGTGGTAAGGTTAATAATAGCACCTATACAGTACACTTCTTCACTAACTCAAGCGAATCCTTCAATATCCCTAATCAAACTGTTGCAAAAGGTGGACTTGTAAACAAACCAGACACCCCAAGGAAAAATGGTTATGTGTTTATTGGTTGGTATACTGATGCTGCCTGTACAACTGTTTGGACATTTGAAGTAGATACAGTTAACGAAGATATGACACTTTATGCCCGTTGGCAACAAAGAACTTCATAACCATATATAACTAAAGACTACAAGAAAGAGTATTAAGCATAGAACTTAATACTCTTTTTATTTGGTTATAAGGAAAATATTCTTGCAAGAAATATTGTTATTATTAGTTAATATACTATATATCTAATATCAATCAAAAAACCACTTCTACAGGGATTTAGTAGAAGTGGTCTTTATCTTTAAAATTATAACTCGAACAAATTGCTTAATCTTATGAAAAATTAGATATATTGTTTTTTGAATGTTTTGAATTATTTTGGAATTAATTAAAAAATATTTATGGAGTGTTTTGAATAGAAAATCAAACAACCTCATTCGAGCCTCTAATATTCTACTACCAAACTATAAATATTGCAATACCTTTGTGTCAAACTTTTTTAGAGTGAAACTTCAAGTTAACAAAAAAACCGCTACAAATAGCAGTTAATTTTATATAAAAATTTTTAGATTTTTGTGGATTTTTTAATAAAAACGCTTATTTTTAGAACAAAAACTGATATTTTTAGATAAAAAAGATACACTTATCTCACCTTTCTCTCTCGGTATGATAATAAGATAATATTAATAATTAACCTTGTCATACCGACCAAACGAGCATAGCGAGTGCGTGGAGAGTATCTCATACCGTATTCGAGTGAAACGAGAATTGCCACTGAGTACTGATTTAATTATGTGTACAACAATTATGTGGCACTGAGTGAAACGAGCAGAGTGTATCTTTTAATTCAATCTCATTTATTTTTAATTATAGATTTTTTAGCACTGTTGATACAGTTTTCATATCACATTTGCCATTATAATTAGTCTTGAAGTGTCTCATTACACTAGGAACTGTTTTGTCCTCAAGAGTATCAATAATAGCCTTGATTTCTTCTTCGCTAAGCATTTGAGGTAAATATTTCTCGATTAGAGATTTTTGATATTCAATATTCTCTACTTCTTCTGCATTATTAACTCTAGCATAGTTCTCTTTTTCTTCTTCAAGTTCTTTAATGGTCTTTTGAATAATTCTAACCATATCTGCATCTTCAACTTCTTTTCCGCTAGTTCTAGCATCTACAGAAGCCATAAGGTGTTTATTCATAAGAACAGAGTAGATACCTCTTGCTCTTTGGTCTTTGTCTTTCATAGCTTGTACATTAGCATTCTTAATTTCGTCTATAATCATAAGTCTATCTCCTAATATCTATTTTCCATTTCTCAATTAATAATTCTATTAATTATATTTAATTAATTAAATATATTTTACCTATAATAAGGCTTTTTGTTAAACGATTTTATCTAATTTCACAAATATTTTAGTTACAATTAAGTATCATATCTGTGAAGATATTTTTGTTAATTCTGCGTTTGCCTGTTTCGATACTTTTTAGAATACCATCAAGGAAGTTAAGAGTAGAAGTTGAGGTTTTACTCTTCTTGCCATATTCTAGTATACAATCAAGTAGACATCTAAGTTCGGTTTGACTACCTCTTTGCAAATCATCAATCGCAGAAGAACGCACCATACCGTTCTGTCTAATTAACGCTCTTATAATTCTATGTCTATATTTAGCCCCACTATAACTACGCTCAATAAATCTACTATAGTCTAGTTGGTTATTGTAAGGAAGAACATTAATTCTAAATCTTCGACATACATTATAACTCTCTTCAATAATCTTGCAGAATATTCTTCTACCTTTTTTGCAATTAAGTATATCTTTAAGCGGTAGTCCTGATATTCCACCAAGTAGTGCAATTGCACCATTAATTATATTTCTACCCATAGCAAAGCCTACAATATCCTTTGTGATATGGGTTTCCATTATCTCATCAAATATCTCTTCAACCAAGTGCATACGATTAATAGCACACTTGTTGTATACTCCGAAGGTTACGCCATTATAATTACGCACATAAGTTACCTTATTCTGAGTAAAGGTAGCAAAGTCGCAGACCATACACACACTACTCTCTGGAGGTATTAGGGAATAGAGTTTATCTATACTATAACTATTCTGAATAGTTACAATAGTCCCCTTAGGTGTCAAATGTCCAAGACACTCACCTACTCTATTTAACATATCAAAGGACTTAGTTGCGAATATAATAATATCCTTCTTCTCTGTTAATTTGTCTAAAGAGGTTACAAATGGAACTAGGTAACTCTTTCTTCCGAAGTCCCCGCATACTTCAAAGGCATAGGAATTATCTATCTTAATAGCCTTATGGTTGTCTCTACAGACCATCTGTACATCAAAACCAGCTGAAGATAGTAGGACCGAAAGAACTCTACCAACATTTCCACCACCGACAACGGCAATTTTAATATTTCTTTTGTTCATTATCTTCTTCCTTTACATTTTTATTTTATCAAATATTTTTATTTTTGACAAACAAACTTATTTGTCTAACACCAACTTTGGGGGATAGTATCAAAAAAACGAAAAAGTAGACACTTTTCTTGTCTACTTTTCGCCTATCTCTAATTCTGAAGGCACTTCTGGGCACTCTGCTTGGGTGGTCGCAAAATACTCCGAAGCGCTTTCGAATACTTTATAATTGTTGATACCTAGTTGATGTCTTAATTGTGCTTTTTCACATTCACTCTTTCTTTCCTTGTCGACTAGACGAGAGTGATGCTCCAAAGTCTGTAAAGTGGTCGAAAAAGGCAAGTAGGTCTTATTCAATTTTCTGTTGTGTTCCTGTTCATTGAGTGTGCTACATACTTCCATAGCGTCACAAAGCCTATAAAAGTATGTACTCTCTTTGTAAGTACGAAGAACTGACGAATATTGAATTCCATACAATCTAACTCTTTGCATAGGGAACCTACCTAAATCAGGTTTAGTTGAACAAGTATTCAACCTCTTCACACCATCATTATAACCTCTGTGTTTTTGTTTGTCAATACCAAAACTCAAAAAAAATGACAAAATTTAAACATTTTTTGAGTATCGCAATAGTACATATAAATAGTACTTTATATCTAATATTTCACATTATAATCTCTTGGTTAATAATATCAAATATAATATAGTTTCTACTAAAATGTTAATTATAATATATATT
>JAZLDP010000051.1:0-28399 GCA_045614835.1 Clostridia bacterium
CAGCTTGAGTTTTGTTATCAACTGTTACGGCAGGCATAGTAACTTCTTCACCTAGTTTATAGCTATCTTCAAAACCACCTACTAGACTGATAGTAGCACCTGCAACATTTTCAATATTCTCAGGTGTCTTAACTGCTGCTTGAACTACAGTTTGTTGTTGTTGCTCTATAGTTGTTGCTACTCCTGCAGAAGCAGTAACACCAGCAAGTAAAAGTGGTACAATATATTTGCTCTTGCCTTTCATATTTGTTAAAAATCTCCTTGTATATATAATTGTAACGAAAATATTTTAGTCTTTTTTGGTCGAATTGTCAACTATAATATGCAAAGTAAAGTAAATTTCTCCAAGATTTTCGTTTTATTTTATTATGTATTTTTATTGGAAAAATATGTAAAGAAATTTACAAAATTTGGAATTTTTTTTAAATTCATTTTAACACACTTACAGCCATCTATTTTTCAACAAAAAAACACACCCAACAAGGAGGTTGTTACATCAAACTTTTGATATACAAAACCGCCACCTGTCGAGTGTGAAAAATTATACGAAAAAGAAAGTTTTTAGCAATAGAAAATACGTATTATCTAGTTAGAAACCGAAACCAGTTCCACAACCACAACAATTTAAAATCATAAGCAATAAAATTATATTCCAGCAACAATTATCATCATCACCGAAACCATTACAACCACATAACATAAGTAGTAATAATAAGCAACAGCAGTTGTTATTTCCTTTACCTGTAGTCATACCATTATTATGATTACCTCTTGGGCAACCTCCACAATTTGTACCAAACATAGTTTTTCTCCTAATTCAAATTAGAAAGCAAGTATGTATTGTTATTTTTTTAATTTTTGTTTTGCTTTCTACTTCATACTACTCACCTTTCGCATAAATTGTTACTATTTGCAAAAAAATTATAAAATTTATTTTTATATCTTTGTTAACAAACACAACTAAGATATTTTCACCTTATGCATATGCGCATATATTAATAAAATAGACTTATAACCTTGATAATAAGTAATATTAATAAAAAGAAGCATATAAAGAATTTTCCTTATATGCTTTAATCTTAAAACAACAGTTTTTCTAACTTTGCCTTTAGTTCTTCGATACCCCTACCACTCTTAGCAGATATAAACACAGCATTTTTGTCTGACTTCAATTCATCAATAATTTCTGTTTCTACCTTATCTATTTTGTTATAAACCATAACAACAGGTGCATCACAACCAAGTCCTGTAAGAACTTTGTTAGTAACTGCAATATGGCTCTCAAACTCAGGATTGCTAATATCCACAACATGAAGTATCAAATCTGCAAATACACTTTCTTCTAAAGTACTAGCAAATGCCTCTACAAATTCGTGAGGAAGATTATTAATAAATCCTACAGTATCTGTACATAGCACCTCTTTTCCATAAGACAACCATACATTTCTAGTGGTTGTGTCTAAAGTAGCAAACAATTCATCTTTTACATAAACATCTGCCTTAGCAAGATTATTAAGTAGAGTACTCTTACCGCTATTAGTATAACCAACAATTGAGATAGTTGGCTTTGAGTTGTTTTGTCTACTTTGTCTATTAAGGGCTCTGTGTTTGGTCAGTTTCTTTAATTCTTCTGTTTTCTTAACAATGTTCTGTTCAACTATTCTTCGATTAAGTTCTAGTTTTGTCTCACCAGGACCACGCATACCTACTCCGCCACCATATCTACCAGAACTCTCTAGATAAGCAGATAGTCTAGGTAACGAATATTTTAATTGCGCAAGTTCTACCTGAAGTTTACCTTCATTAGTTCTAGCACGACCAGCAAATATATCTAGAATTAACATACTTCTATCAATTACTCTTACACCTAGAGCATTACTAATTGTACTATTTTTGCTACCTGTAAGTTCATTATCAAAGATAACAATATTAGCATCTGTTAATTGGATTAAATCTTTAATCTCATCAATCTTACCCTTACCAATAAAGTACGAACCATCTGGCTTAACTCTAAATTGCGAAACTCTTCCAACAACTTCAATATGTGCTGTTTTTGCTAGTCCCTCAAGTTCATCAAGGTCTGCCTCAATATTACCTTTTTGCTTAATTGCAACTTTAACAAGAATTGCTCTTTGTTCAGGCAATTTGTTTAGATTTGAATAGTATTCTTTGAAAGCCTTATCACTTTCATAAATCTTTTCCATTAGACCATACTTGTTTACATAATCCGCATTATGACAATTAACAATAGAAACGCCCTCTCCATTAAGGAACGCCACTTGCATATCATAAGGCATATCATCTTTAATAGATACTGCACAAACACAGTCCATATTGTTATTTTTTAAGAAGGACAAATCCATATTACTTAGATTAGAGGTTGAGTTTGGGTGAGTATGAATTACTCTAAGCCCACTTAGCCTATTCTCACTTCTCTCTATAGCTAGAGATGCACTAGATTTATCTCCTACTGACACATCAACAACTCTTCCTTTTCTATCAATTAGAAGAGCCACTTCATAATTAATTTTACTAGAAATATAACACATCTCTTCCAACAAATCTTCATCAATAAACAAAGACTTATCAAAAGACCTATCCATCATAGCCTCTAGTTTTTGCCTATATTCTTTTTTAATTTTATCAGGTATTATCATATAATTCCTTTTATAACATTATTAACAATTAACATTTTTGATACATTATTTGCCTCTAGTTCTTCTTCAATTTCTAGAGCATTATAGATACTATTAATATCTTGTCCAACACTGATAATTCTATTACCAAGAGCCACAAGATAAGCCCTATCTAGATTACCTTCAGCAGTTTTGAAACTATCGAACATTGTTACCATACTATCAAAGTACTCTTGCATCTCAGCATAAAGAACTTTATCAAAACCAGTATGCTGAGCACCAAAAAATTCGATATCACCAATATATTGACCAAGAGCATATACTCCTTGGCTTTTGAAAGTAAAACTCCTACATAACTTAAATTCAGCTAGAGTTACCTCCACTGCCTTATCATTTTGCTCAGTTGTTTTAAGAGCTTTAATATAGTTGTTTACCAAATAGTTTCTATCATTAAGTATTGCACTCTTTTCCAATACACTAATATCTAATTTTTCGCTATTTTCAAGACTTGCAGCCATAAAGCTTTCGTACTCATCATCTGCAACAAAATCCTCATAGTACTCAATTATTTTATCGTTTTCCCCTAGAGAGATTTTGATATTTAGCGCTTTATAACAATCTCCAATATCACCTTTATCCTCATAAGACTTATGATATAGTATTGATGCAATATTATTACAACCAATGTCGTACATAAAGTCGGCACATTGTTTAGTAAAAACAAATACAAAAACAGCACTTGCAATTAATGTAAGCAATATCATTGTAAGTATTGTTAACCAAACAGTCTTTACAATAGACTTTCTAATATCCATCATTTTCTCCTAATATTAATAAGACTAAGTCTTTGTTCTCTTTTCGCAATAGATAATTTAGTAACCAAATTTCTAAAAAATATCTATATATCTATATAATAGTAACTTATAACAATAAAAAAAGTCAACAAAACTTAACTTGTTTGTCGACCATTATATTTTAAATTCATAATATGTTGAAATTATTTTAAACTCATTAGCATAGTCATTACAACACCTAGACCAGCAATAAAAACGATTCCACCCATTATTTTTATCCCCCTTTGCCTTTTCGTGCAACCATAGTATACCACCATCTAGCCCCTATGTCAATACCTATTTTGAAAAAATTTTTAATAAATTTTTACATTAATTTTACCGCCAAATATAGCCATTTTTACAGTGTAATTTTTAGGTCTTTTTAGAACCAAATTACCACTCGGCCTTACACTCTGCCACCTGTTTATATTTCTATTGAATTAGATAGCATTTTTCACTAATCCAAAAGCATATTATTACTAGCCAAAATATCTTTGGTAGTAGGAGAAATCAGTAGATTAAAAGAACCCCCTTTCCTATCAACAACCGAAACATAATAGTAATATCTAGATAAAAGGGTTGGATTATCATTAACAAGTTTGATATATACTTCCCCCTCAAAAACGCCACCGATTATTAATTCTTTAAGTTCTGTCTTATACTCTTTTACGAGAATATCCACAATCCCCCTAGGCTCTACAACCCAATCATAATCAATTGGCTTTAATTTCAAGGCAGTTTTTTCTCCTGCAATAAATATATCTATACTAATATTATCCCTTTTATCCACTATCTTCTTAATATCTGCTACCCAGGTAGCATCATATGGATTTTTTTGAAACTCTCCTTGATACTTATTAGTCCCCACAAAGAGAACATAATCCACCTTTGTTGTAGAACTTATAGCCTCGATAACACTCAAAGTCAAAACTCCGTAAGGCACAGGTTCAGTTGAAATTCCATCAATTTTATAATCAACCTCTCTAGTTCCACACATTAGACTAACAGCCATTTTGTCATCACTACCCACAACTACAAACTCTACCATCTCTGAGATATTATTATATACTCTACCCTTAACCCCTACACCACAACCACTAAAAAATAAACAAATCATAATAACAAAAAAAATAAACTTCATACTTCTCCACTTCTACAACAATATGCAAAATACCTCAATAAGGATAAACACACTGTTTTATCCTATTTAGATAATGTATGAAATTTATTCAATTAAATATTCTATATATTAGATATTAGAAGTCATCTTCCTCATCTTCAACAGGCTCTACAACATCTATAGTATCTAACTCTTCAACTCTAGTTTGATATTTACCGCCTAAGAAAGGAGTTTTAACAAATGTATCAATAATATCAGTTGCTTTCAAAAAGTCAATATAATCACAAGGAAGAATACAAACATTAGCATCATTATGCTTTCTACTCATCTCAGCAAAAGTAGCGTTAAAGCACAAAGCTCCTCTAACACCTTTGCTTCTATTAGCAGCCATACTCATTCCAATACCAGACCTACAGCCATAGATACCAACATGACCCTTTTTAACATATTCGTTAGCCTGTTTTGCAAAAGTAGCGAAACTATCCAACTCATCAAGTTGAGGACTAGCAAACTCTACATAATTATAGCCTCTCTCTTTAATATACTCTTTAATTTTGATAAACATCTCTCTAGCACCGTGGTCATAAGCAAGAACTATCATAAAATACCGCCTTTAATAATTAAAATCTCTAATCATACTAATAATTATGCATAAATTAATTATGATTAACATATACTTAGAATTATACTATAAAAACAAAAACCTAGCAAATATATATAAAAAATTTCCTACTAGACTCAACATTATTTTTAAATAAAAGACACAAAAAAATATAGCAAAAAATATATTTAAAAATTTTTTAATTTTTTTTGAAAATATAGTTGACAAACTCAAATGATTAACATATAATAGGTGTGTTATTCCTCAGTAGCTCAATGGTGGAGCAACCGGCTGTTAACCGGTAGGTTACAGGTTCGAGCCCTGTCTGAGGAGCCAAAACGAGCACGACTTAGGTCGTGCTTTTTTGTTCTCATACAGGGAGCAAAGTACCTTTGCTGTATCTTTTGATACTCTCGAACCGGTACTCGTTCGCTTTTTGAGTACAAGTCCTCCGCTCACGAGATATATTTTAACACATATAGACGAGCCCTGTCTGAGGAGCCAACTAAAACAGAGTTTCGAGGTAAATTAAGACCAAGTTAATCACCTGGTCTTTTTCTTTTTTATAATATATCTCACTACATTTGACATATCTTACTGAATAATATATTATTTATTAATTGTTACAAGTTTGCTTGTAAACAGTAGGAGAATTATATAAATGCAAAAAACTTATAAAATAGAAGCCTATATACCCAAAGAAGCACTAGAAGATATTAGAAATGCACTATACCAACTTCAAGTTGGCAAAATTGGCAATTATATCAACTGTATGAATTGGTACGAGGTTAATTCTTCTTGGGAGGCTTTAGATGGAGCTAATCCATACCAAGGACATATTGGAGAAATAGAAACAGCAACCGAATATAAATTAGAGTTCAGATGCGAAGCCGATATGTTAGACAAAGTTATCGAAACAATCAAAGCTCACCACCCTTACGAAGAGGTCGGTATCAATATTGTAGAAATTTTAGTGTATTAAAAAATATTATAGGAGCAATCTAATGGAAACAGAAATCACCGTTGAACTTCTAGAAAATTTAGAAATAGCAAAAAACAAACTAAACAATTTAGGATTTATTATTAAAGAAAAAGTTCTTATGACAGACTACTATTTCTCTAAATTGCCACTAGATGAAATACTTAATCTTGACTATGCTAACCTTATAAAAAACTCATTTTTAGTAAGAAGCGTAAAGACAGACAACGAAGAGATTAATCAAATAATCTTCAAAAAGAAAATTCTAGATAACAGCAATAATGTTATAGCCGAAGACAAAATCAAAACTAATATCTCTAATCTTAATTCGACTGTTAAACTTTTTAGCGAAGCAGGTCTTACCAACTATACCACCCTTACTCAAAATATGACTGTATATAGTAATGGAGAAATGGAATTTGTAATTCAAGAGATTGACAACTTAGGAGTATTTATAGAATACGAAGAAGATAACACAATGAAAGGACTTACCGAGCAAGAGAAAATTAACACAATGCTAAACGACCTAAAATCCTTAAGACTTGAGATAGGCAACGACTACTCTTGCAAAAAAGTATATTTAAAATTACATAATAACAAATAAAAGAAAAACTTCCAATTTTTGACTTGGAAGTTTTTTGTTAATTAAATATTAGCATTACCCTCATTCAAAGCATTGTTAACCGCAACAATCTTTTTCTCAAGTTTATCTATTTCTGCAGGAATAATTTGATTTCTTTGCTTAAACATTTTAATTAATTTAAATATTGCAACCAAAGGATATACAAATGTCCAACATAACAAAACAGCTAGAATTATTTTACCAATAATACTACCCAACAATTCTTTTCTTGTTTCTTTTAGTTCTTGAACTTTGCCTTCCAAAATAGGCTTATAACAACTAGGACATACACCTGAATGTTCAACAAGAGAAGAACATTCCACACACATATTCTTACCACATTGTTTACAAACAGCCACACCCTCTTGACTCTTATGAATAAAACAACTCATTTATACTACCTCACCTTTTCTTTTGTTAATTATTTATATCACAAATGTATAATATATGTCAACACAAATGTATAATATTATATTCTCAAATGTATACTATAATAAATGTATGGATATTTTAAAAAGAATTAATGAATTAAGAGAACAAAAAGGCTGGACAATGTACAAACTAGCCGAAGAGTCAATGATAACACAATCAACACTTGCTAATATGTATACTCGTAATACTTTACCATCACTTACAACACTACTTAGCATTTGCAAAGGACTAGGAATAACCCCAGCCCAATTTTTTGCAGTCCAAGAAAGTGATGCAAAAAAAGAAGAAGAAAAACAATTACTTTCTTCTTATCGCAGTCTATCAGACAACAATAAAAAAGCTGTTATCAATCTAATCAACAACTTACAAGATAACAAATAAAAACATCGTCTCAAAATTGAGGCGATATTTTTTAGCATTAAAATGCTTTTCGAATTTCCTTAATTGCATTTTTCTCTAACCTACTAACTTGAGCTTGAGAGATACCTATTTCTTCAGAAACTTCCATTTGTGTTTTGCCTACATAATACCTAAGCATTACAATCTCTTTTTCTCTATCATTAAGTTTAGCAAGAGCATCTTTGAGGTTTAATTTTTCCACCCATTTATCTTCACTATCTTTACTATCACTAACTTGGTCCATAAGATAGATTGTATCATCTCCATCATTATATACTGGGTCACACAAAGACATAGGTTCACTAATAGCCTCAAGTGCAATTGCAACCTCTGCCACAGGTATATCCAAAAACTCAGAAACCATATCGACACTAGGCTCTTCACTATTCGTTCTAATCAACTCTTCTCTAGCTTTCAAAACTTTATACGCAGTGTCTCTAAGACTTCGACTAACTCGCACACTATTATTGTCTCTTAGGTATCTTTTTATCTCTCCTATAATCATTGGAACAGCATAAGTCGAGAACTTAACATTTTGAGAAATATCGAAGTTATCAATTGCTTTCATAAGCCCAATACAACCTACTTGAAATAGGTCATCAGTGTTATTACACCTACCCCTAAATCTTTGCAATACACTAAGCACCAATCGCATATTGCAAATAGCAAAATCTTCTCTTGCCTGACTATCTCCAGCCTTTAACTTTTCCATTAATTCTAATTGTTCTTTACCGCTAAGTTTCGGCAAAGAATTAGTGTCAATACCAGTAATTATAACCTTACTCATACATACCCCCAATCAATATGTATAAGTAGTCTTGACTATATTATTATAATTATTCAAATTCGTCAATATAGTATATTTATTGTCAATAACTTATAATTATATTGCAATAACATATGTTATATTTACATAAAGTTATTGTTTAAAACTCAATCTTAAAACAAACAAAACAAAACTATCACAAAAATTATTTAACAATCAAATTACGCAAGTTTACTAATCTCTTTCTTAAGTCTAACTACTATTTTCTTCTCCAATCTGCTTATATAACTCTGACTAATACCTAATGTATCAGCCACTTCTTTTTGAGTTAATTCTTCACTACCAGACAGACCAAATCTTAGTAGCATTATTTCCTTTTCTCTATCGTTAAGTTTATTTATTACACGCCAGAGAATTTCTTTTTCTGTAGACTTTTCCATAGTATCCTGAGGACAATTTTCTTCACTTGGAAGCAGGTCAAATAGTACCAATTCATTACCCTCACTATCAACATTTAAAGGTTCATCTAACGACACCATTTGCTTTTGTTTAGCTACCTTTCTAAGATACATAAGTATTTCATTTTCTATACATTTTGAAGCATATGTTGCCAGTTTAATATTCTTCTCACTTTTATATGTATTGACTGCTTTTATAAGACCTAAACTACCAATGCTTATAAGGTCCTCAACATCAAGTTCTGAACTTGCAAACTTCTTAGCAACATACACTACAAGCCTTAGATTATGCTCAATTAATTTTTGCCTACCGAGAGGATTACCCTCTTCTTTTAAATCAATCCAGTATTTCTCTTCCTCTTCATTTAGTGTTTCTGGAAGTGTTTCTCCACCACATAAATATAGCAATATATCATCATTTTCTATATCAAATTTCTTTAAAATATTTTTCAGTTTTTGAATTAATTTTTTCATAACAACCACCTATAAAATTACTATGCAATATCACATCAAACTCACCTATTTTTTTCCACGATAGAGCAAACCTCTGCAAAGGATATTTTACGCCATCGACCTCAACACTATCTAAAACAAAAGACAAATATTTATCACTTTTACCCAAACCCCTTATATAAATATACTCCATACCACTTATTCGTTTATCAGCAATCTTTCCTGTCAAGATACCAGTTACATCTATGCCTTTATACAACTTCATAAAGGCATTAATAGATATTATAGACACCCCTTCTCCTCTGAAACTTACCCTATTACCACTATCTATAAAAGCATTTGTATGAACACTACACTCACCATTATTAAGACTTATTCTCCTGACAAAACTACCAATCTTAAGCTTAGTTTTTATCACTTTAATAACCTTACTCATAATACGCAGAATAATAATTAAAACTACAGCGAACACACCAAATGGAAAATCAAACTTATACATAACAACTGAACTCATTGTATAATCAATACCCAGTAGTTCAATTACACCTAAACACACACCTCCTGCAAAAAATGTATACGCAAAAAACATTAAATAATATACAAAAAAACTTTTTAATTTATTATACTTTTTTATACACAAAACAAGTATTATAGAGGTTGTTATCCTATACAAAAACAACAACAATTTGTTATACATAATTAGTGGCATAATTAGCGCAAACACACCACCTAATATACAAACAAACCACTTATGTAATTTTCCAAATCCAACACCTACAGTCATCTCCATAAGCCGTAAAATAATATAATCCATAACAATATTATCTATAAGTATATACTCAATAAATATCGACATCTAATACCTCAATTCAAACCCAATAATTAATTCATCTATCGTATATTAGCAATACTTATAATGCCGTAAACAAAGAGCAAAGAACCCCTTATAACTCACAAACAAATATTATCATTAATCTTAAAACAAACAAACCCACGCTTATTAAGAATTAATACTAAAAAAAGAGAATTAACTATAATCTTGTTAATTCTCTTTTGTAATCAGATTTAAATATTAAAATCTTGGTTTAAGTTTCTTAATAAAAGATGGAATATCACTATCATCAATCTCTATTCTACTTGATGGAGTTTCTGATAATTCATCTTCAATTTCTTGTTCTCTTTGTTGTTCAGTCTTACCTACAACATCACTACTTTCGTGCTCAATGGTTTGAACATTGGTAACTATATTCTTTTTAACCTCGTTTCTAACCTCTTCAGCAACTGTATTTCCGCTAAATCCAGTAGCAATAACAGTAATCTCAACCTCATCATCCATGTTAGGGTCAATACCACTACCAAAGATAATGTTACAACTAGGGTCTACTACTTCCTTAACCAAATCAGCAGCATCATAAACCTCATCAAGAGTAAGGTTAGTAGAACCTTTGATATTAAGAATAATACCTGTAGCACCCTCAATAGAAGTCTCAAGAAGCGGACTTGATACAGCTTGTCTAACAGCCTCAATAGTTCTATTTTCGCCCTTTCCACGACCAAGACCCATATGTGCAAGACCTTTGTTCTTCATAGTAGTCTTAACATCAGCAAAGTCTAGATTAATAAGTGCTGGAGTAACAATCAAATCACTAATACCTTGAATACCTTGTCTAAGAACATCATCAGCAGTCTTAAATGCCTCGATAATTGGAGTATTCTTAGGAACAATTGTAAGAAGTTTATCGTTAGGAATAATAACAAGAGTATCAACAACATTTCTAAGTTCTCTAATACCTTGCTCAGCATTTTCCATTCTCTTTCTACCTTCAAATCTGAAAGGCTTGGTTACAACAGCAATTGTAAGAATTCCCATTTCTTTTGCAATACTAGCAACAACTGGAGCAGCACCTGTACCAGTACCACCTCCCATACCTGCAGTTACGAATACTAGGTCAGTATCTTGCAACACTTTCTCAATAACTTCTCTAGTTTCTTCTGCTGCCTTTCTACCAATTTCTGGGTCAGCACCAGCACCAAGACCACGAGTAAGCTTCTCACCAATTTGAATTCTACTAGGAGCTCTACTCATAAGAAGTGATTGTTTATCTGTGTTAATAGCAACAAATGATGCACTTGTAATTTCTGCGTGTATCATACGGTTAACAGCGTTATTTC
Source organism: Clostridia bacterium (assembly GCA_045614835.1). Taxonomy (GTDB): domain Bacteria; phylum Bacillota; class Clostridia; order Christensenellales; family UBA1242; genus UBA11490. Next base: position 11,472 of record JAZLDP010000051.1, read on the forward strand.
CGCCACCACCAACACCAATTACTTTAATTTTACAAATCGGGGTTCTTTCTTCCATTTCTTCGTTGTCTGTAATAATCTCATCTACAAAATTCATAATATTCTCCCATTTTATATATTTATAGCCATATTTAGCACACTAATCGGACTAGATAAATCTGGTTTACGGTATAATAGAGCCTTTGGAGAAACTCTCTCAACAGGTCTTTCAAATCTCTCTCTAAAGTAATTACCAATACCCTCAAAGTAGTTAAGTCCACCACCTGTCAAATAAATTGGTATATACTTAGGCAATTGCATTTCAAAAGCATCTATGCACTTTAACACTAGTTCACTAATTCTATCAATTCTAGCAAGTGCAATCTCATTAACTGACTTTATAGCCAATTTCTTACCATTTTCGGCTGTATAAAAATCAGTACCGTTAGGGTTTAATGTTAAAATTATATCTTTCTTCAGTTCTTCAGCATCTTCAAATTCTAAACCCAAATTCTTGGATATATCAGCAGTTATATGCCCACCACCCAAAGAAAAACTCTTTAATTCCTTAAGTCCAGCACCAAGGACCAAAGCTACACTAGTTGTTGTATAACCACAATCTACTAGTATTGCCCCCTCGTTGCGTTTATGCTCATCAATTAAATATAACCCTTCAGCCAAAGTACTAGATAAGAAATCAAATTCCTTTATTCCTAACGACTTAAGAATTCCAGAAATTAGCAATTGAAACTTATTCTCTACTAACACATAACTTGTCCTTGCTTGAAGTTTGTTACAAACTAGTCCTACAGGGTCATTTGTTCTATTCTCATCATTTACTATATAAAAAAGCGGTGCTTTGTTAATTACTGTATGTGTTTGATATGGATTTTCAGAATTGTCTTCTAGAAACAAATTATCTATAACCTTGTTTGTAATCTTTGTTTTCTTTGCGAAAGTTTTGGTAAGCATCGCATCATATACAAAACAAAATTCAGCAGGAACGCCAACAAAAAGATTATCTATCTTAAATTCTAATTCTCTTTCAGCTTTCTTAAGAACTTCTGCAATAACAGTTTGTAGATTGTTAGGGTCTGCAAACTCGCCTTTTGCAAAGCCTTCATAGTCATAATCTATACTTGATAACAATCTAAAAGATTTATTAACCTCTTCTGTGCCAACAAGCAAAGTTATTCTCGAAGAGCCAAAGTCTAATATAGAAGTAACATTTCTGCCCATATCTCACCCTTTAAAAATTTTAGGAAAACTATACAAGTCCGCCTATAAGTAGTATATTAATTATTTATTTCAAAGTCAAATTATCTACACCAAAAATAACACTTTTATACCTATTTTAAAAGAATTTATCCTTCAAATCTACCATTTTTCGTTCATAGTCAAAACACAACAATTAAGATTTTATCTTAAAGTTTAAATAAAAAAGGTAAAACTTGAAGTTATTCACACTCAAATTTCACCTTATAAAACTTTGGCCAAAACCTGCTTTGTTGCATCATTATGCCATACTTCAATTGTAGCATCAACTACACCATCAATATGAAGAGCATTATATCTTTCAAACGCAAGTAAAAGTTTAGAAGTAGTATAATTCTCAAAACTATCAATACTCATAATCATTCCACTACGAGTTTGTACATTTACACAACTACTTTCACCTTGAGAAATAACATTAATACTCTTTAATACACCTTTACTAGTCGTTGGAGTATAATGTGCCTCTCTTAGACTATAAGACATAGAACTTAAGATAAATCTAACATAGTCAGACTTAACTAATTCCCCCACCTCATAATCTTTTTCATTAGTAGAAACACTTTCGAAGTTGATAAGAATAGGTCTTGTACCCAAATCATCTCCCTCAAAGATTTTCTTATAAGACGACTTAGCAAGAACTTTACCCATCTCATCTAAAATAGCATACATATTATTGCCCATACTTACAGCATAAAGACTTTCTCTTTCTGCACTATGGATAACAAGTTTATTAGGAAACTTAGTCTCAATACTAACAACTCTAAGATATGGAAATTCTTTTTCTAGATGTGCAGAGATATCATCTTTTTGCAACATAAAAATACTACCACCAACATCAACCTCATCAGTAATATTATAATCCTTAGTTCCGTTCAAATCTATCATATACTTAGTGGTAAGCCAGTTAATACTAACTTTTTGCAAAGTAAAAAGAGTGCTGTTAATAACAATCAACACTGTCAAAAATGCAAGTATACTAAGTAACACTATCAGCCTTTTGCTCTTCATACTCCCCACTTAATAATAAAAAATAGTTCTAGATTACAACTTAATAATCTACAACTATTTTAGCAAAATAACATTTATTTTACAAATAATTTAAATACACTATTTAACGCATCTTTTAATTTCTGCGTTTAATTTACACAAATCTTCTTCAATAGACAGATATCCTCTATCAATATGGTATATATCATCAATTGTTGTATAACCTTCTGCAACTAATCCCGCAAGAACAAGTCCTGCTCCGCCTCGCAAATCAGAAGCCACAACACTAGCACCATATAACTTAGGTACACCTGATACAATTGCCATACGGTCTTTGATGGTAATATTTGCACCCATTCTGGATAGTTCGTTACAAATTTTAAACCTACTTTCAAATAAGTTCTCAATAATTATACTCGTTCCTTTACTAACAGTCTGCATAGCAAGTATTTGGTTTTGTAGGTCTGTTGGAAACCCTGGATACGGTTGAGTATCTATCATAGATATACTTCTTGGTTTTCCTTTAGAAACTACCTCAATATTATCACCTTTACATTTTACACTTACACCAGTATGTTTAAGTTTATTTATAAGAGCTAGATTGTGTTCTTTTTTTGCTCCTTTAAGCAAAATATCACCACCGCATACAGCTCCAGCAATCATATATGTTCCAGCAACTATTCTATCAGTCATTGGAATGTATTCACAAGGCAAAAATTTATCAACACCTTTGATAACAATAGTACTTGTTCCTGCACCAGATATTTTACAACCCATACTATTTAAGAAATTTTGCAAATCTTCTATTTCTGGCTCTTTTGCAGCATTATATATGATTGTCTGTCCCTTTAGTCCAACACTAGCCATCATAATATTCTCAGTAGCACCAACTGATGCAAAATCAAGATGAACCTCACCCGCTTTCATATTACGACCATCACAATATATATAACCGTATTTTTCCTCAATTTTCACATTTAAAGCCTTTAACCCTTTGATATGCAAATCAATTGGTCGATTACCAATATTACAGCCTCCAGGATATGCAACTTTTGCCTTACCAAAACGACTAAGCAAAGGCCCTAACATAAAAATACTAGAGCGAACTTTTTTCGTAAACTCATCTTTTACTACAATTTTGTCCGCCATACTTGTATCAATCACAAGAGTATCACTTTCAAATTTAACTTGACTACCCAAGCTCTCCAATATTTTTGTCATATATATGACATCAGTAAATAAAGCAACATTTCTCACAATTACAGTCTTAGCACTAATCAAACTTCCCGCAAGAATTGGTAATAACGCATTTTTAGCGGAAACAATTTCAAGAGCCCCTTGAAGTTCTCTCCCACCTTTTATGTACAAATTTTCCATACATTTCACCTTAACTATGGTTATTATATTCCGTAAACTAGAACAATCCTTACAGATTGCTCTACTTCATAGTATGGAAAATAGCACTTGATTGTGAAAGACTTGAAATATAAACCTTACACACACCACTCCCATTATAAATTTATATGCATCAAAACTTAGAAATCGTTAAAAAAAGAGCAAACTAAATGTTCACTCTTTCATAAATATTTAATTTTGTTTTATATTCTGCCTACTCTTATAATCTCTAATAATACCAATAATAGTAAATATCAAAATTACTATAGATAGTCCTGCACCCAAATACGACTTAAGCAGAAACATATAAATTCCATTAAGTGTCAAACGAATAAATGTACCAGATTTAACTATTACAACATTTGTAAACAACATAGCAACCAAATATACAATCATCGCCACCATTGGCAATACAGACAACCAAGTATCCCAAGTTAATATTGATAATACTATTGTCAAAACTATAGTAATAATTGAACACAAGGCATTATATCTAGTCTTCTCTTTTATTTCTAGAATATACATTACTATCAAAAAAATTATTTCAATAATACCAACTACAGCACCAGTATATGCACCCAAACAAAGATAATGAGAAACAAATAGTACTGTAGAAATTAACAAGAAAAACATAATATTCTTCTTATTCTTATTCAACATTGAGATTATACAAAAGATATCTGATAAAGCAACTAAAACTTGTGAAAAAATATATAACATCAAAAACCTCTATGTATTTCTTTTATATTAATACGCATTTTACATTTCTAGAACTGCAACTAACAAACTTCCAACAGCTTTACCATCTAACTTAAAGATAATATAAGTATCACCCTCACCGACAAAAGTTACACTACCACTAGCACTAACTGTTGCAACACTTGTATCTTGACTTTCAAAAGTTATTTCTGATGATAATGTTGTTGTATTTGTTGGCAATAATTTCAATTTTATTAGTTTGCTACTACCTATTGCTGAAAGGTCTACAATGAAATCCCTTGAGTTATCTGCAAACACACCTGTTGCAGGTATTTCAGTAATTTCAACTGAAACAGTTCTTTCAATACCATTAGCTGTTCTTGCGGTAATTGTTGCATACCCTTTCTTGACACCAACAATTTTACCACTACTACTTACTGTTGCAACTTCTGGATTAGAAGACACCCAAGTAACATCAGTGTTAGTAACTGTCTTTGGAGCCACTGTATAACTTACATAAGTAGATTTACCTCTTAACAATTTAATGTTTGTATTACTTAAAGTTAGTGAACTAGGCAATATTTCGTTCTCTACATTAATTGTAACAGTTTGACTTATCCCACCATACACTTCTGCTGTAATATCTGCACTACCTGCGCTAACACCAACAATAGTGCCATTATCTGAAACACTAACAACTGAACTATCAGAACTAGTCCAAGTAATATCTTTAAAAGTAGTAGATGAAGGATTAACAGTACTATTAATTTTTTGAGTATATCCAACTGAAATTGTTGTATACTCTACATCTAAATCTATACTAGTTGCAACAATTGGCAAAACATTAATTTCGCAAGTTAAAACTTCTCCATTACTAATTTTTACCGAGATAGTACATTCACCAACACCTTTGGCTCTAACCCTACCAGTACTATCCACACTAGCAATTTGGTCATCAGAACTAACCCAAGTACAAGCATAAACCTTAGCCTGAACAGGCTTTATAATAGTATCAAGTTCAACCTTCGAATTTATAACCAATTCGTAAGAAGTATAATTCAAATATATGTCTTCTAGTTTAGGGTTATTCAATACGGAAATCCAAGTAATTCCTGCAATAAGAATATTTAATATTAAGGATACCAAAACACATTTTTTCATATTAATACCCCCTCAAAAAAGAATTTATAAATTCTTTGTCATTAGAAGTTATTTTAATATCACTTTTTGACAAATATTTTATCAAACCATCTCGCTTTAGTCTAAAGCAGTCTCGCTTGACAATATTATCTATACCCTTATTAAATAACAGACTAGCCACAAGAATTAAAATAGATACTAGGAACAATATAATATCTAGGGTTATAAATCTATAAAATTTGAAAAAAGACATATGTAGTATACTAAAAGTAATCATAGCAAGACAAATTACCATAGTAATTATATTAACAGGTCTTGCCTTTTTCTGTTCTAGTTTTTTAATATCTTTTGATTTAGGCATTGTACCAACAATATTAATTTTATGTGCAAAAGAAGAAAGTTTATAGGTTTCACCATTATATTTATAAGATAATGAATACTCAGGAACTGCAAATATTCTAACATTCTCAACCTTATACATAACCTCATAGATTTGCGTTCCCTGCTTAACAACAGCCTTCATTTTTTCGGCCATAGTTTCGATACCACACTCTACAATATCTTTCTCTGGACAAGCAATTTTCTCTTCCTTTCCAAAACCAATAGTAGCACTATAACCATCCAAATTATCACTATGAAATTCTTTTAGTATCAGATTATTTTGCTCTACAGAACACTCGCTAGATAGAGGAATACATTTACTCATTTTAGTAATAAACCTAGCCATTTGACTATCTGCAAGACTAACTGTTTTCTTACTTATATCTTTTGTATCGTTATGCACTATTTCATAATAACAAATATCAAAACTAGCAAAGAACGCATAACTATATTTTACATAGTCAAACTCTGCCTTTTCTAGAATATCTAGAGGAGCATTTTTGTTCATAGTCAATTGAATTAGAGCGTTCTTACGAAAATCCTCTTCAGTCAAAGTTGCTCTATAAACCTTAACACCTTTTTTCAATTTTTGAGTTGAAAGATTTTTCTCAAAAGCATTTTTTTCAGCACTTACAAATTCAAATTCCGCATCACAATAAGCACACTTATACTTATCTTCTTGAATTTGAACATATTTGGTTGAACCACAATTTGCACATTTAAAACTTTTCATTTTTCTCTCCTATTTTTATAATAATACCATATAAAAATAAAAAAGCCTACAAATTGTAGACTTATAACATTTTTAATTCAAGGTTTTATCAAATATTACATTGTACTTTCATCTTGCACACACTCTATATCAGCACACTCATAAGCAAGATAATTAAACATTCGCATAAATAGACTTTCCACTCTAGGAACTCTACTCCCACTATTACAAAAACATACAGTACAGCCAGTATGCGGATAAGACCACCTTGTGCTATCTTCATTCTTCACAAAATCTATTTGAAAACTATCCTCTAATCTAGATATAACTAATCTATTAGCCTCATCTTCTGGCCAATCTTCACTTATGTATGTAATTTTATTATCTTTTAGCACTGGATTATACTTATCATCTCTTTTCTCAACAGCATCAAATAATTGTGAAAATATACCGAAAGTAAATTCATCTTCTTGGTCAATATTAAAGGTTCTATTTTTCTTATGATTTTCTGGCACCCAATACAAATCCAAATTACCACCAACGGTCATAACAAAAGCCTTACCGTCTTTATCTGTTACAGTCAAATCATAATATCCTTCGTGTTCATATCTTGGCTTTTTTGTAATCATTCTTAGTCTCCTCACCACAATTTTACCACACTCATATAACCTTGTAAATACCCCAAATAAAAAACGCATATAAATATGCGTCTTTAAAAATTTAAAGCTGGTTACTCTTTCATATCATACAAAGACTTTATATGATGTATTGCAAAGCCAACACTGTCATTATACATTTTCTTAATTTTTCCCAACTCCTCTTGCAACAAACTCCTTCCTTCTTCAGCAAAAGAAACTTTATCCCCCTCATTACTAGAACACTCAACAGACAATATCAATTTTTTGCCTAACGACTGTGCATAATCCAATTCCTCACTTGCAATATCAATTATTGATTCCATACTATCTCGATAGCTCATCACAAAAACTCTATCCGCAATATCAATAATATGCTTATATGCAGGACGACTTAAATTATTAAAACTTATATTATCATCAAACCAGAAAGGAATATCATAATCAAAACTGATATCTTCATAAGTTTTATTTAACAAATCGGCCAACTCTACTAGCTTCAAAATTAAATCTTCTCTTCTACTTTTAAAATCTGGATTTTGATGTGGCTCTATGTCTAAATGGATACCACTAAATTTAGTATTAGGATAATCCATTTGATATTTACGATATTTTTCAATCTTATTAAGTAGAGAAGTTGAATCATCCAACCACTCATACTCACCTTGTAACCAATACACCTTCATACCCAATTGATTAGCAGAATTAATAAAAGCACTTGTTTCTTCACCAAACTCACTAGAACAATAATATATTTCATTTACACCATTTTCTTTGGCAAAAGTTAGATACAAATCTGTATCCAATTTATCATTCCACCACCAAACACCCAAAACATCTTTATTTTTAGCATCATCAACAGATTCATCTTTCCTAAAAATAAAAACAATAGAGATTGCCAATAACATTACAATGCTTATAATTATAACTAACAAAACTATTTTCTTTTTCATTTTGTTATAATAGCACAAAAAATACAAAACGCATATAAATTACACACATTTTGTATTTTATTATTTGTTTATACATTTATTGAATTATCAAAAGTAAACTTATTTTGCTTAAAAGTTACACTACATTTTCCATTTTTACCAACATTTACAAGCACCCCAATCGCACCCATAAAAACACTTAAACTTGTACCACCTGCCGAGATAAACGGCATTGGTATTCCAGTAGGCGGAATTGAGCCTGTAACTACAGCAATATTAATAAGCAACTGCACTGCTATTACTGCAGTTATTCCACTAGCAATATATGTACCTAACCTATCACTTGCATTAAGTGCAATTTTAATTCCGATAGCAATTATTGCTACATATACCATAATTACAAGAATTGCACCTATAAAACCTAGCTCTTCACAAATTATAGCAAAGATAAAATCACTTTCAGCAAAGGGTAAAAACAAATACTTCTGTCTACTATTAAATAATCCAACACCAAATAGCCCACCAGCACCGAGAGAGTATAACGATTGAATTAGTTGATACCCTTCTTCTTTTGGATTTGCCCAAGGATTAATAAATGCCATTAATCTATCCAGTCTATAAGGCTCAATTACTATCAAAAGCACAACCAAAGCAAACGCTGGAATTGCTAAAATCAGAAAGTGTTTTAAGGACATTCCTCCAATAAAAAGCATAATAACCATTACCATTCCAATACACATAGTAACGCTCATATTAGGCTCTAATATTACTAATAAACAAATCAGACCTCCAGCCAATAATACTGGCAGAACACCCTTAAAAGTTTTCGTTTTTTCATAATTTTTAGATAAATAACAAGAGGCAAATATTACAAATCCAAACTTAGCAACCTCACTACTCTGAAGATTGAACCCACCAAAGCCAATCCAACGCCTAGCACCATTGGCACTAATACCAATTCCCGGTACAAATACCAACACAAGCAGTATTACAGACAAACCTAAAATATAATACCTAAGTTTATAAAATTTATGATAATCAAAACGACTAGCTATTATAAAAAATACAACTCCAAGCAATATTCCAAAAATTTGTTTTTTCACAAAATGAAAATCATCTCCGAACTGACTTTCGCTAGAATATGAACTTGCACTATATATCATTACCAATCCAAACAAGCAAAGAAAAGCAACTAATGCTATTAGGACAATATTCCTAGACTTAACTTTTTGCATCTATATATTTTTTAACCACCTTAGCAAATGTCTCACCCCTTTCCGCATAACTTGAGAACTCATCAAAACTACTACACGCAGGAGAAAGTAAAACAATATTATTCTCTACCGCACTTTCACAAGCAGTCCTTACAGCCTCAACAAAAGTTTTATTCACTTTGATATTTTCAAAACCATACTTTTGGCCAGTTTTATATATCTTTTTTCTCGTCTTGCCAAATGTAACAATCAAATCAATTCGTTCTCTATATTGTTCAAATATTGGTGAAAAATCCAGATTTTTATCCTCTCCACCAAGCAACAATACAACTTTATCTTTCACAACACTAAGACCATTAAGAGTACTATGAATATTTGTGCTTTTGCTATCATCAATATATGTAATATTATTATGTGTTGCAACTAACTCCAATCTATGAGATTTAAGTTTAAAATTCTTAATAGCATCTATTATTGCTTCTTTCTCTACCTTCAAAAGAAGTCCAACTAGTATACTTGCAAGAACATCTTGAAGCACACTGCTTATATGAGAGACCTCATCTATATCAACTATCTTTTCTGGTTTGTTGTTAAGACAAGCATATATCTTACCATTATGAATATATACCCCCTTAACTTTTTCAAACATAGAAATATAATATTTCTTAGCCTTAATGCCCTCTGTTCTTTCCATAACAATTTTGTCATCTGCATTAAGAACAATTAGAGATTTTTCGGTGCAATTTTTAAGTAGCCCTAATTTACACTTGATATAATTTTCCATACTTTTATGTCTATCCAAATGGTCTTCTGCAATATTAAGAATAACCGAAATGTGAGGTGTAAACATAGAAGTTGTTTCTAGTTGAAAAGAACTAACCTCACACACCAAATAATCAAGACTAACATTATGAGCCTCACTAAGAGGTACTCCAATATTTCCAAAAGCCTCAGAGGTGTACTTTTTAGAAACTATATCCCTCACTAGACCTGTTGTAGTTGTCTTGCCATTAGTGCCAGTAATTGCAATAACAGGCGAACTTGTGAACCAATAACCGAATTCCAATTCGCCAATCACCTTAATTCCAATTCTCTCAGCATACAAAATGTATTTGTTATACACACTAATACCAGGAGATACCACTAACAAATCAAACTGACGAATAAATTTCTTAGTTAGTTTAGAAGTATACTTTCCACCATTAATACCTTTACCTCTGTCATAGATTTTATAAGAAACCTCTCCGAGTTTCTTAACAATATTTTCCACCGCTTGTCCGCTTTTACCATAGCCCATAATAAGTATATTTTTATAATCAAATTCCATAAACACTCCTATAAATACGCAACTATTGTCAAAACACCAATTATCAAAGTAATCATTACATATATAAGCGTTACTTTTGCTTCGTGAGAGGTTACCTCAAAATGATGATGAAGAGGAGACATCTTAAACACCCTCTTACCCTTCGTAATCTTAAAAACCACTACTTGAATAATAACACTAAGTGCTGTGAGTACATAAAGTACACCAATTACACAAACAAGAAAATATTGTCTAGTTAACGCAGTTGTTGTTGCAATTAGTCCACCTAAAGCTAGTGAACCCGTGTCTCCCATAAAGACTTTGGCAGGATATCCATTGTAACACAAGAACCCAAGCACACTACCAGCAACACCAAATAGTACTATAATTATATTATTGACCTCTTCAAAATATACCCCTGTAAGACTACTAGATAGTAGACTAAGAATAATTGCAAATACAAAAATAAATACACTCGACACTCCTCCACAAAGACCATCAAGACCATCTATTAGATTTACACTATTAACCACTGCAACAAAGAAGAACACAACAAAAGGAATAATCCCCCAACCCAGATTAAAAGTATAATTAGTAAAAGGCACTACCACTTCACTACCTACAAGGTCAGACATATAGATATACACCGCTATAATTATACTAATACCTAGTTGACCAATTACTTTTTGATAAGGCTTTAAACCCTCGTTATGCTTCAATTTAATTTTAATAAAATCATCTAAAAAACCAAGTATGCCAAAAGACAACATAGTAAGTATTGAAATAGTCGCAAGAATATTATTCTCTCTATAAAAAATCAAATAACCAATCACACCTGCAATAAGTATTATCACTCCACCCATTGTAGGAGTTCCACTCTTACTTTTATGCTGTTCCACATACACAAGTATTTCTTGACCAAACTTTAGTTTCTTTAACCACCTAATAATCAATGGTGCAACCGCAATAGCCAAGAAAAAACTTATTACCAAATTAATTAATCCTAATTCCATAACAAACTCAACTATACCAATAATTTAACAACAACATCTCTATCACTATAAGGAATTCGTTCATCTCCAATCTTTTGGAAGTTCTCTGCCCCCTTACCCATAACAACCAACAAGTCATTTTCTTCCATAATACTATAAGCATACTTAATAGCAGTCTCTCTATCTTCTATACACATATACTGAGTATCTTTTAGCCCCTCAACAATATCCAAACAAATATCTTTAAATTCAGTAGTTCCCCTATTGTCAGTAGTAACAATAACTTTGCAAGAATATTTAGCAACAGCAGTTGCCATTTCTATTCTCTTATCTCTATCACTATAACCCACACAACCAAACACACAAAGAATATTATAGTTGCTAGTTTCTTTGATATGAGATAGAAGTGTACTGATACTTTTCGGAGTGTGTGCAAAATCAATTAAAATCTTCTTACCACCCACATTATAAAGATTGTATCTTCCATCAATTTCTTTAAGTTGCATAATTGCATTTGATAAAACATCAACTCCAACCCCTAACATTTTTACAACAGTTAAAGAAGCAAGAATATTACTTATATTATATTTACCGACATAAGAAGAATTAACACTAATGATATCATCAAGAATATTTGCAACAAACTTACTATAATCAAATCCCAACTCAATATCAATTGCGAAAGAATTAGCAGGTTCTTCTATTCCATAACTGATGCAAGGAATATTTACTTTGTATGCAAGTTCTCTACCATAGAAATCATCTACATTTACAACGCATTCTTTCATATTGTTTTTATTAAAAAAATCCATCTTGCACATAGCATATTTTTCCATACTTCCAAAGAAGTCAAGATGTTCTCTAGATATATTAGTAAATACACCAATATCAAAGTTAATACCATACACTTTGTTATAGTATATAGCCTGTGCACTAACCTCCATTACAACAATCTCAACACCTAAGCACTTCATTTGATAAAATATATAATGCAATTCAATTGGGTCGGGTGTTGTAAATGTATTATCTTGTCGGATATTGTCAATATATATACCATTTGTACCAATAACACCAACTTTATTACCATTAAAACTCAGTAATTGTGAAATAATTAAACTTGTAGTAGTCTTTCCTGATGTACCTATAATACCTATTACCTTCATATCATCAACACATCTATTATAGAAGTTTTTTGCAACTACACCCATAGCAATTCTCGCATCTTTTACAACAACCACACACACACTATCACTCACAATTTTAGTGTCATCTGTGATTATACATTTAGCTCCCTTTTCTATAGCCAAATCGATATAATTATTACCATCATAATTATTACCTTTGAGTGCAATAAAAATACTTAAATTCTCTACCTGACTAGAGCAGTGTGTAATTGTTTTTATATTATAATTTTTGAAGTTGTTCATTTTCAAAATTTCAACACCTACAAGAATATTTTTTAGTTTCATAATTACCAATAACACCTCTTTTCTAATTACAAGTATTCTATCATTTCTAATATGTGTTATAGCACTCACTCGACAAAAATAGACAAACAAAAGTTTGCCTATTTTTTATTTTTCTACATTATTATTTTTTATTTGATAATCTAAGTCTCTATCATTACAATTCCGTTCTTTATTACCTCTATATTTTCTTTAGGAAATTGGTTTGTAACAAGACTGCCTTCTCCTTGTATTTCCACCTGGAGCCCTACTCCTTCCAATACTTTTTGAGCCTTGTAGATATCCATACCGATTACACTCGGCATTACAACTTTTTGCATAATATCAGTATCAGTTATTTCATCTGGCCTTACAGGTTTATAATCTTTATACTTAATTATATTTTCTATAATCATCTTAGCATATGGAGTTGCAGCAATACTACCATAATAACTAGCACCACCAGGTTCATCAACAACAATTAGTACTACATAATCAGGATTGTCTCCAGGAAATACTCCAACAAAAGATGCTATATACTCACCACTAAGTTTACCATTAAGATACTTTTGACTTGTTCCTGTTTTGCCTCCCACATCATATCCTGGAATAAAAGCATAATATCCACTATACTGCTCAATTACATCTATCATCATTTGACGCATAATAGCACTAGTTTCTTTTGATATTGTTGCACCCAATTTATTACTACTATTTTCACACACAACTGTACCTTTGCTATCTTTCATACTTTTTAGAAAATATGGTTGATAAAGAGTTCCACCATTAACAATACTACAGATAGAATTTATCAGTTGCAAAGGTGTCATAGCAACAGCCTGACCAAAACCCATTCTGGCAACATCTACAGTCTTAGATATATCATAATTCATAACAATTCCTGCACTCTCTCCCAAGAAATCCACACCTAAACACTCACCTATGCCAAAATTTTCAAACATTTTGTATACATTATCTTTGCCCATTCTTAACGCTAAATCAACAAAGACACTATTACAACTATTACAAAGTCCCTCACTAAGAGTTTGAAAACCGTGTCCTGTTAATTTCCAGCATTTAATTTTTTCATTGTCAACAATTCTATATCCGGGGTCAAAGAAAGTATTGTCTAAACTAGCAAAACCTAGTTCAATTGCACTAGCCATAGTTACACATTTGAAGGTAGAACCAGGTTCGTACACATCAACAATATTGATATTTTTGACAGTTTCCATAAGTTCTGACACATTAGTTCTAGGAATATTATTAAGGTCGAAGTTTGGTCTAGTTGCCATAGCAATTATCTCACCAGTATTAGGGTTCATAACAATAGCACTTGCTTTCTTAGGTTTTTGCTCTTCTACAAGAACAGCCAAAGCCTCTTCAGCAAATCTTTGAATATTAATATCTATTGTAAGTTCTATATTAAGTCCCGATATACTCGGAACATAAGTTGTCAGAGTATTATCTAATTTTACACCTTTAACATCACTTTCTTCCAATATATAACCATTAATACCAGTTAAGTATTTGTTATAATACGCCTCTAGTCCAGCTTGACCAACATTATCAACTGTTGTAAATCCAAGAACTTGAGTTAACATATCATTATAAGGATAATATCTGGAGTTGTTTTCACTAAATACTACTCCTTCAAGATTTTGTTCTTTTATCTTATCAACAATATCTTTTTTTGCTTGTAACTTAATCAAACTTTCACTTACAAACATATCTGTTACTTTGAAATATACTTTTTCGTATTCCAGTCCAAGTATAGAACACAAATATTCCGTTACCTTATTTTTATCCTTTACCATACTTGGCCTAACATAAATATCATAAGTTATATAATTAGTCGCAAGAGTAACACCATTAGTATCTACTATATCACCCCTAAGAGCATTAAGTGGCAATTCTCTAGTCCATTGGTCTATAGCCCTTGCTTGAAGCCAACTACCTTTGAAAAGTTGCAAATATCCTAGTCGTACAATTATTATTAAAAAAACAAAAGCTACTAGCACAAACATTGCTAGTAACCTTCTTTTTAATGATATTATTGAATTATTTTGCATATTACCTACCCAAATAACTGGCTAATAAAATTACAGACACCATCAAACCAATTGGTTTCGCCTTGTAATTCTATAACTTCTGCCTTATCACCAACAGAAACAGCCACAACATTGGAAGAAGAAATATCTTTGTATCCCATTTCGTTTAGTTCTGTTTTGATATTACTTGGGTCAGTAAGTTGTCTATACATTCCCTCAGATTGAACCAAGGTTTGTTCATAAGATATAACTTCTTCTTGTAGATATCTTATGCTATTATCAATTCCGTTTATGACAAATATATTATATATACAAAGGAATGCAAGTAGAATTGTAACAATTGCAGTAGTTGTAAGACCCAAAGCCATTCTAAATGGAATATGTGTAATAAGCGCATTAGCTCTAATCTGTGTCAAATTCTTAACTTTTTCTTCGTCAATTGTTATTTTGTCATACTCTGCATATAGTTCTTGTAGCTTGTCAGTATTGAAAGAATTATCAAATTTTTCAACTTGCTTTTCAACAACACTCTCTGCAACCAACTCTTCAGCAGTACTTTCTACAAGTGAAGTTTCACTTTCTGTGTAATTAACTTTACCAAAAGCACTCATAACACTAACTCCTTTAATTATTTTTTCTCAATAACCCTAAGTTTTGCACTACTACTTCTTTTATTGTTATCAAGTTCTTCTTTAGTAGCAACAATTGGTTTTTTATTAACCAAAGTAACATCACTTTTGTGATTACATACACAAATTGGTATTGTTTTATCACAAATACAATCTGTTGCCCTTTCTTTGAATACTTGCTTAACAATTCTATCTTCAAGCGAATGGAAAGTAATAATTGCAAGTCTCCCTGCAGGGGCAAGTAAATCAATCATTTTATTTATTGCCAAATCTAAACCATCTAATTCGCCATTAACTTCAATTCTGATGGCTTGGAAAGTTTTTTTAGCAACACTTCCCTTGCCCCAGAATTTTTTTGGGATTGCACTTTCAATTAGTGCAACCAATTCCCCAGTTGTCTTGATTTCTTTGACTTTTCTAGCTTCTACAATCTTAGCGACTATAGATTTTGCAAAGTTCTCTTCCCCATAGTTATATAGTATTCTAATTAGGTCTTCGCTAGAATAGTTATTAACGACTTCATATGCAGATAGTTTAGCAGTTCTATCCATTCTCATATCAAGTCTACCATCAAAGCGATAAGAAAATCCTCTCTCAGCAGTATCTATTTGATAACTACTAACCCCCAAGTCAAGAAGAATACCATTAACTTGCTGAAAACCTAGTTCTTGGACTTTTTCATGCATATCCTTAAAATCACTTTTAATATAAATGATTTTGTCTTTGTATCCTTTAAGTTTCTCTCCAGTAGACATTAGAGCATCATCATCTTTATCAAAAGCAATCAACTTACCAGTTGTTAGCCTTTTCAAAATCTGTTCACTATGTCCACCACCGCCCAAAGTTCCATCGACATATATTCCATCTGGAATAATATTAAGTCCATCGATACATTCGTTCAGCATTACTGAAGTGTGTTCAAATTTATTAATAAATGTTTTTTCCATTAATCACTCCTTAAAAAATAGTTGTTGCAAGTCTATTCATATCAGACACACTTCATACAGCTATATGAATAAACAATCATTATTTTCAAAGAGTATTCATTGTAAAAAAGTTTTAAGCAAATCAAAACTGAAACTCTTTACATAAATAATTATACATTAATTATTAATAAATGCAAAACAAAAACCACCCACTAAAAAACATTTTAAACACA
>JAZLDP010000052.1:0-2069 GCA_045614835.1 Clostridia bacterium
AGTTGTATAGTCCATATTGACAAGCCTCGCCGTTCTCATAAGCAATAAGAGCACCGAAGTTTCTTCTCTCAATATTTCCCTTAAATACATCATATTTTTCGAATATGCTTGACATAATTCCTTCACCTTTGGTGTCTGTTAGGAATTGTGACTTATATCCAAACAAACCTCTTGAAGGGATTAAAAATTCTAATCTTGTACGAGTACCGTGAGTAGACATTGTAACAAGTTCACCTTTACGGTTACCAATCTCACTCATTACAGCACCCACACTATCTTCTGGAACATCAGCCACAAATCTATCAATTGGCTCGTGCTTAACGCCATCAATTTCCCTATACAACACTTTAGGCATTGATACTTGGAATTCATAGCCGTCTCTTCTCATATTCTCAATAAGGATAGAAATATGCATTTCTCCTCTACCAAGAACTGTGAAACTATCAGCACTTTCGGTATCTTCTACCTTTAGACTTAGGTCTTTGATACTTTCTTTATATAGTCTATCTCTTAGGTGTCTAGAAGTACAGAATTTGCCTTCTTTTCCAGCAAAAGGACTATTATTAACAGAGAAGGTCATTTGAACAGAAGGCTCGCTAATCTTAACAAAAGGAATAGCCTCTGTTTCGTTTTTATCACAAACTGTATCACCGATTGTTACATCTTGGCTACCAGCAAGACATACAATATCTCCTGCTGAGGCAGATGCTAGAGCAACTTTCTTAAGTCCTTCATAAGCAAAGATATTAACAACTTTGAAAGGTTTAGCCTTAGCCTCACCATAGAAGTTCACAACATTAACTGTATCATTAACTTTAACAGAACCACGCTCGATTTTACCAATAGATAATTTTCCAAGATAGTCATTATGCTCACTTGAACTAACAAGCATTTGGAATGGAGCATCAACATCTGCCTTTGGCTCTGGGATATGTTTAATAATTGTTTCGAAAAGTGGTTTCATATCTACACCCATCTTATCTGGGTCAGTACTAGCAACACCTTGTCTACAAGAACAGAACACAAACGGACTTTCTAATTGTTCCTCAGTTCCATCTAAGTCAAGAAGCAATTCTAGAACCTCATCAACAACCTCTTTTGGTCTAGCCTCAGCCTTGTCTACCTTGTTAACAACAACAATAACCTTGTGATTAAGTTCAAGAGCCTTGCCAAGAACAAATCTTGTTTGAGGCATTGGACCTTCGAACGCATCTACTACAAGAATAACACCATCAACCATCTTAAGAACTCTTTCAACTTCACCACCGAAGTCTGCGTGTCCTGGAGTGTCGATAATATTGATTTTTGTGTCATTAAACATAACAGCGGTGTTTTTACTTAAGATTGTAATACCTCTTTCTCTCTCTAGAGCATTACTATCCATAACCCTATCTTCAACCACTTGGTTATCTCTAAAAACGCCACCTTGTTTAAGTAGCTCGTTAACCAAACTTGTTTTACCGTGGTCTACGTGGGCAATAATTGCAACATTTCTAATATTTGCCATATAAAATCTCCTAAAATTTCAATTTTCAAAAAAAACAAAACAGACCATAATTTTTGTCTGATTTGTTTGTCTTAAACAAATTTACCTGCCTATTCTACCACAACTTTTCTCTCTTGTTAAGTAGTTTTTGAAAAAAAGTTAAAAAAATTACCACCAAACTATAGTTTGGAGGTAATCAAAATATGTATAAAAGCGTCAATTATTTTTTAACCTTTTAGCATTTTTATTCAGACTTAAAGTTCTAAAGAATTAAACAAAACTATTTGCTTTCCTCTTTTCCTTCTTCCTTCTCTTTGTCAGCTTGGTCGCAATCAATTACTTTAACAGTAATCTCTTTGATACGATTATCCTCAACCTTGCTAAGAGTGAAATGAATTTCCACTAGTACCGAACGATACTCACCACCAATAACTCTCTCATCAACTGTTTTGTAAACTACAACCTTATCTTGAACAGGAAGCTCCTCTGTTAACTCAAATAAGAATCCACCAACAGAAGTATAATCAGTATCTGGCAAATGCTCAATCTCTAACATATCGAACAAGTCCTTCAAATCCATATC
>JAZLDP010000053.1:0-7784 GCA_045614835.1 Clostridia bacterium
AGGTGAAATATTCTTTGTAAGGAGCAAAACCAAATCCTGCAACCCTACCAGAATTATCAATAACACCACCTAACTCCATTTCATAATTAGAAATTTCGTTATTTAAGTTATTTACAGTTATTCTGTCGTAATTGTTTGTGTTATTAGCGAATAAGAACCTAGCACTAGCATAACTATAGATTTCGTTTCTAATAACATAATTATATTTAACAAAACTATTAACTACGAACTTAGCACTATTGTCTATAATTTCAAAATAATAATTTTTAGTTGCATCTAGATATGCTTTCTTAGTTGCGTTCTCTCCACTAACAGTTAGAACTTGATTACCCTCTTCATCATATACACCAAGAGTAACATTACTATCTAAGTTATTAGTCTCAAGAGTTACACTGGTAACAACAGTTAAACTAATAACATAATCATTGTTTGGTGTTAAAGAAGTAAAGTAAGCATAGTTATTTGATTTATCTCTAGAAAGAGTATTAGTAGGAATAGAATTGGTATTAATAAGTTTAGTAATAGCACCAAATGAAGCAAAACCAACAACTAATGTATCAGAACTACTCTCTTTAGAGTTGATACTATTATATCTTCCGTTATTGAAAATATTAATAGTTTTTGTTGTATCATTATCACCAGTACTTGATACTGTAATAGAACCAATATGCATAGCACTAGTTAATTGAGCAAGGTTAAATAAGTAATTAGTCTCTTTTAAAGAAACAGCCTCGCCTGTAATATTATCAATTGAATACTCTCTTGAGAACACATAGAATACATTATCGTTTCTATTAGCATCTGGAGCAATATATTCATTATTAATTAAGTTAGTTGAGAATAGACCGTTGATATCATAATCTCCAGCATCTCCAGCAATCTCAAGAGTGATAGAACTAGTAGTCAAATATAATTCAATAGTACCACCAGTATAGTTGTTAATAGCGCAAGGATATTGTTGATATACACTTGTGTTAACATTTTGTTTTGCACCATTGTAATTTATATGGCTAAATTCAACACCCGCTCTAGTAGTCATACTTCCTGTTAGACCTGTAAACCAGTCTACATTAAGAGTACCACCACTGTATGTTGTGAATAGTCTAGAAGTTGGAGCTCTGAAACTACCAACCCAAATACTATCCATTACATATACATCATAAACATTATTTTTGAAGTCGTATACATACCAAGCATTGTTTACACTGTTAATGGAACTGTTAAGTTGAACACCATTAATATATATAGATATATTTGCAACACTAGCTAGAGTAATGCCATCATTAAAGATTAATGGATAGCCTCTATTAATTTGGTTATATTCATTAACGAAATCGCCAAGATTTGAGTTTCTAGTATCAAGATACCAATAACCCTCTCCAAACATAAAGCCCATATAATTAATAGAAGAGGTCATTTGTTCTTTTGTTAATGGTTTAGCAAATAGAGTTAAGTTGTTATTAGTAACTTCAGTATCAATAGTAGCATCATAGTAGAAATCTGATACAACATAAGAACTAGAATTACCAAGAAGCAATCTCTCTACACTACCATTAAATCCACTAGTTGCAATATAACTATCTTTGATTGTACCAACTTTTGCAGTTGATAACACATTTAGTAATGAAATCTTACCTGTTGAATTAGCATCAACACCAACAACCAAATAAGAATTGGTGATATCACAATTACTATTAGAGAATGCAACAACGGTAGTAACAATATTTTTAGCAGTACTTAAAGTAATATCCATACCACAATTATTGAAAGTTGCATTTGAGTTTGCAAACACTAGTCCGCCACAAATTGTAGTATCACTAGTTGTAATTGTTACATATTCAACTGGTGCAGATACAACACCTAGAATATAGTAAGTACCGATATTTTTACTATTATCAGCAATTACATTATTGAAGTTTACATTAGAGATGGCGGATAAAGAGAATAGATGCTCTTTAACTGCAAGAGTTGCACCACTAATTGAATTACCATTACCATAGAAATTATTTGCATAAGTGTCTATAGCAGAATGAGCATAAGTACGAGTAATATTATCATCTGCTAAACCTAGACTAATAATATCACTATAGTCGAAGTTAACAAAGTCAATATTATTTGTAATTTCGAACTCATATCCATAGTAACTAGAATTATAAGCACTTAAGAACATTAAATCTAATGGATTAGCAATTTCGTATCTACCAATATTAGCATTGAATGTTGGACCGAAATATCTATCGGCAACAGCATAACCAATATCTTCGTAACTAAATACATCATAAGTTACTTTTAGATAAACATTTTCGTGATTTCTAAACATCTCACCGAAGTTAACCACGAACTCAGGTCTACACATTGTAAATCCTGCAATAGAAGGACCAGCAATAGCATCGTGAGGATTAGATGTTAGATTAATTAAACCTGAATTATCACCAGTTACATAGAAGTAGAATAATACCTCATCAGTTAAGTAATTAACAAACTCAACTCTAGCGAATTCAACATTGTTATCGGTCTCATTATTATCAAAAGAAACTTTAACTGTACTATTGTGATAGATAAATGCATAGTTAGTTTCTGTTAAGTCTACACCATCAATAGATACAATTGCTGAATTAGGTGCTAAGTAGTTACCATACGCACCATCATTGTCGTTAACATTATCTGACACTTTGTCATAGGTGAAATCACCATAAATTTTTGTCAATGGAGTTTTCTCAATAACGAAGTAGATTGAATATACTGAACCATCTTTTAGTTCGTATTCCCAAGAATCATCAACCTCATTACTGAAGTTATTTAAAGCAAAGGCTTTGGTACTAGTATAAATGTTAGCACCATCATAGAAATTATATTTTGAATCAGCTACACTGATAAAGTACGCATTTACTGAATTTAAACCTTCAGCGAAATGATAACCATAGAATAATTGATTGTTATCAATTGTTAAATCATAAATGCTGTAGTTCACATCAAAGAAAATATCGTTAACATTATTAACAACTACTTGATTAGAACCATTTGTAGCCTTAAATGATACATAAGGACTAACGCTATGTTCATAAGAAGTTAATGTAGCTGTAGACAATCTATAGTAATTAGTATAATCATCATCACTAAAGTCAATACTTGCCTCACCCTCTCCTGTTGTTTCGTATGATGCAACAAAATGAGGAATAGCAGAAATGTTATCTAGTTCGGCTAAAGTAGTAGCATTGATATCGCTTAGATAAGTAGTATCTCCATTATCAAAGGCAATATTACCCTCACTATACCAAGCATCTCCACTGTGAGCTGGATTAAATTCAATTGTCTTAACAACACCATTAGATGTTATATTAGCGTCAAGACCATTATTTGTTGAAAGTCTAGCGATTTGGTTGCTACTTGTATCTCTTGTATATCCCCAAGCATTATAAGCAGTAACTTGACTTAAATCAGTATTTCTTCCAAGTGTGTTATATACACTATTAAATCTAATTCCGTTAGACCAAGTAATTGTAATTCTTGGATTGTTACCAATTCTAGCAACCTTGTATAGAGTGTATCTATACTCACCAACCATTTCACTTGCATTAACTAGGCTAACTGCAGAAGAATTAACTTCAATTTCGGAAACAATACAATTCTCAGCATTAACAATAGCTGTTGTTTCAGTGCCATCAACAAGCTCAGTTAAGAAGAAATATCTATAAGTAGGAACAGCTGTTACTCTAATTACTACTTTATAGTTGTAATTGCTCTTACAAAGATTAGCATATGCATTGTTATTATTAGAATAAGCATTGGTATAATTGAAGCCAACATATCCAAGATTAGAATTGTTAATTACAACATTGTCACTATCTGAATAGTTAAGAGGTTTATAATTATCACTAGCAATTAATTGTTCATTAACATAATGAGCAACACTACCATTAGAAAGAGAGTTGTTAACCAAATATAAAGGCTCTGTTTTCATCTTAGCAAATAATGTAGCATACATACCGCTTTCGATAGTATCTGTATTATTAATTACCGCATTAGGATAATCAACACTTGAGTATACTACTCTGCCAGACCTAGCGAATACACCATTTTCTGCATTAGATAATCCAGCAGTAGTATCGTTAACTACTTGCATAAAGATTGCTTCTGGTTCGCAACGATATAGAACAAGAACATATTTACCCAATTCAGATGCAGAACTATCGTCTACATTAACTTCGGCAAAATACTTCATTCCTAGATAATTATTATTAGCATTGCAGTCTTCAAGAGCATACACTCCCCAAACTGCAGAATAAGTATTTGGTTCGCTTAGAACACTGTTTACGATTGTACTGATGCCAGTATCCACACCACTATTAAGAGTAGTATAACCAGCACTAGTTGATACCCAACCATATATAACTTTATCTTTTGCATTAGAAGAATTGATTGTTGTTAATTCTTCAGTATTAGCAGTATCGAATAAAATTGCATTGGTTAAAACTACATTATCACTTAGTTTTGCAAAAGCATAGTATCCGATATTGTTACTTACACCATTTACAACAACTTGATTAGCAATTATTGTACTATCAACTAATTCATTGTAATTAGCACCAACAACATAACCTACAGGATTAGCATTACTTAGAGTTGCACCAGTTACAACTAAACCATCAACTCTCAATGTCATAGCATAATAATTAGCAACTAATGTACTTGTATTAGAAGCCTCTAGGTCAATAGAAATCAAGTCAATATCATAAACATAATCAGCAGTTGAAACTTTATCATTTGATAGCACAGAACCATCTGATACAACTAAGTTATGAACTGCAACACTATTAATTGTTAAATTACCACTAGCAAAACCTACTAATGCACTTGCATTGTAACTTTCGCCTCTAGCAACTTGGCTTAGAGCCTCGTAATTAACATATGTATTATTAAGTGTTAAGTTGTTGATGGTCGCATCAATAGAATTACCAATCAAGCCTAAACCATACACAGTTTCACTATCTAAAGCATTGTTATTAACAAAAGATGTTTTTGAAGCACTGAATGTAGAATTTAGATATAGATTATTGATTGAATATCCGTTACCATCAATAGTTCCTCTAAAGTTAGTTAGAGATTTCCAAGCATAACCTAACATATCAATATTAGCACTAAGAACAATTGTTTTATCTTCAAAAGTTTCGCCCTCAGCACTCAAATATGCAATATAATTAAGTTCCTCAGCAGTTGAAATTGTATATACATCTTCGTTAACCTCAACAACTGTATAGTTATCAAGACTACTTAGTCCGCTAACACGAAGCACAGGTACATTATCAACTTTTGTCCATAGAGCATTAGAGAAAACTTCTTGAACAGAAGCATCTTCCAAATTTTTGTAATAATCACTAGCATTATTGTTTTTAGCGTTAATAGTCATATAGTTACTGTTAACAGAAGTTGTCACACCACTATTTGAATAATAGTATGAACTATCACTAGTGTTTACTCCATAACCAAATGGGAAGAAATTAATATATCTAGCGGTAGTAGTAGATTGATATGTTCCAGATAAACTATCTACGAAATAATCACTGCTATATGGAGTAGCAAAAGAATTTGTTGTGTCTAATGTTCCATAAGCATTAAAAGAAGCAAAATACAATAATTTACTTACGCTTAGTTTACTTTCGCCATCAAGGTTGAAAGTACTATTAACAAATACATTATTAGCATTAGAGTTCAAAGCATATCCAGTAATACCACCAACCCTAAATGGATATGTGAATACATTTAGAGATTTGTGAGGAGCAATTGTAATTGAACCCATATAAGAATAATTGCTAACTTCAGAATTAATTAAGTTACCAGCGACTGAACCAAAACTCATTGAGTTATTCTTAGCATCTAAATAGATATTTGCTTTAACTGTAGAATTAGAAATAGTTGAATGGTTTACATAACCAGCAATCACTCCATAATTGTAACCATCACTATGATAATAATTAGCACCATCACTTAGAGTTACAAGGTCCTTAGTTGATGCGATATGCACATTATCAACAATAGCACCATCAAGTTTAAGCGCTAGAGTTGGACCTGCCATTGTATTGCAATCAAGAACAAATCTTAAATCTTTGATAATTGATGGCATTGTTCCAGTAGCATAATCAAAGTTAACAGAATTAAATACAGGAATTCCAGCAACGCTATATGTAATCTTATGTGCATTACCTAGTAGTACACCACTAAAATCTTTGGCAACACTAGAATAGTTAGAAATCTCAACTTCGCTATACTTACCAGTAACAGCACTGAAAGTTGTGAAGTTATTAGTTACACCTTGAGATACTGTGATGTCTCCATCAAGTGAATAGTATGTATATGGAGCAACAATACCCGCATATACCTTGCCCATACTATTAATTGCGCTCTGGATAAATACCAATTCGCTAAGGTTACTAATAACATAAGGAGTTTCTGCACTACCATTACCTACAATTTTATTTGAGTTTGCCTCATCATAATAGGTAGGCATAATAGACATTGGAACATCTTGTCCATAATATCTTCTAACATCGTAGTAGTACTCTGAATTTTCTTCTGAAGTAACTGCAGAGAAAATCAAACTCTCATCACTGCTATATGCTTGAACATAGATTGCAATATAACAGAAATTCTCATCTACTCTATCTTCTGAAGCAATAGATGTAATATCAATTGTATTAGCGGTAGGATTAAGTGTTACACCTCTTTTACCACTAATATCAAACTCATTATTTAGATTAGTAAAATATGCAACTGATAGGTTGTTTTGTTCTCCATCGTTCTCAAAACTTAAATCAAGTTCTAAGTTCCAAGGCATTGCAATATATACCCAACCAGCACTCATATTGTTATTCATATCTTGCAAATTAACGACAACGCTATATTTATAAGCTGTATCTGCATAATTATTTTTTGAAGAGAAATACTCTAAACCATTTGTATCAATATTGTGTTCACCCTCGTTGATATACGAGTAAGTGTATCCACCATTGTAGTACATAATGTAGTCAGAGTTTGTAGTTTCATCTAGTACTGAACTTGAATAGGTTGCTAGATAGATTGTATCAGTAAGTGTTGTATCAATCCAATCTTTGTCCCATTCAGGTAAAGTAGTAGAAGCCTCAACCTCAATCTCAGGATTAGATTTATTTACCCTTGTGAAGAAGTTATAGGATACCACAGAAAAAATTGCTGAGCACAACATAACGAGTCCCAGTAATATACTCTGAATCAAATATCCGTAAGGGTGTTTTACTCTGAAATTAGGTTTAGTAGACTTTACCATAAGATAACTCCTGTAACTAGTATTTGCTAGGTTGCAAATTTTAGTCGTGATGTATAATATTTTTCTTCAAAAAATAAATTATTTACTTAAAATATAATTTATCTAAAATATTATATATTATATAGAGAAATTGTGTCAAACAAATTACTGCCTTATTCGACAATTTAACATAAAAATTTCAATTTTTATAACCTCAACACACCGCACTTTTTCAATTTTAAAAAAGTATTAAATTTAGTATAAAAATTTTAGATTTCGCTTGACTTGAGTATCAAAATGTATTAAACTAGCATTGTCGAAATTGAATATAGGGGTGTGGCTCAATGGTAGAGTAGCGGTCTCCAAAACCGTAGGTTGTGGGTTCGACCCCTACCACCCATACCAAATAAAATTAATCGTACACTAATCGTGTGCGATTTTTTATTTTTGCAGGGGTGGTAGTTTATGGCTATTTCTAGCCATTTGCAAGTTATCACTTGCCACT
>JAZLDP010000054.1:0-1192 GCA_045614835.1 Clostridia bacterium
ATAAAGTTCGTGCAGAAAAGGAACTGAAGAAAGTGTTCTCAAGAGGTGAATTTATCTCTGGATATTTTGAACATAAAAATATTATTGATAGTAGAAACAATGCTCATCTAGGTGAGAAGATTGGTAAGGTAATATCTTCAACTCGCTTTAAGGATTTGTACAAAATAACTATATCTTCTTCAGTAGAACTTGCTAGTGGAGATGGTTTAAAAATAATTGATAATAATAACGAAGTTATTACTCTTGGTGTTGGAAATATTGAGAGAATTGGTAACAACACAGTAGTTTATGGCAAAAACTCAGCAAAGATAGATGCTGTTGTCTATAGGGTACTTGATAGCGAGTTTGAGAATACTGTACTGGATTTATCTAAGAAAAGGCTTATTAATTTATCCGCTAAAGTGGTAGTAGGAGAGCCTCTAAAACTAACTGCGGTTTGTGATGAGCTGATAGAAGTGAGTGCAGTTGGAGAGGTTGTGCAACAGGCTCAAAAAGCGCCTGTAACTCAAGAGAAAATTATTGATAATTTGTCTAAGTGGGATAGGGATATATTCGAGGTTGTATCGGTTAACTTTGAAGAATTTTCGGATAATGCGTTTTTGCCTATTTCTGCTATTAACGAATTAAGGCGTGAACTTGTAGCAAAAGTTACAGATAGTATCCTTGAGGAATACAAACAAGACACAACTCGTAATCCATTACCGCAATTGTCTGAGAGTGTATCTCCAGTCGATAATATGGTAATCGTTGATGAAAGGGCTGATGCTAAGAAACTTGATGAGTATTCAAAGGTAATTCTAGCGCCTAGTGTTTATTCGGTGGAGGTAGTAGACAAGTTCTATCAGAAGTATAGAAATGTACTTGCTGGAAGACTTGTTGTTAGTTTGCCTATTGTTGCTTTGACTGATGACCTAAAAGTACTTGATGCTATTGTTGAGTGGGCTAAGGCTAATGATGTTTATATTATGGCTAATAACATTTATGCACTTGATTATATTAGAGATGGTGCGAAGGTTATATCTTCTTATAATATGAACACCACTAATAGTTATGCTTATTCATACCTAAAGAAACTAGGTGTCGAGGAAATTATCTTCTCTTGTGAGAAGTGGTGTAATAGGGTTCAAGGTGCATACAAACTAGGTTCTGGCAAAAGAGTTCTAATGACTATGGCACATTGTCCGTATACTAC
>JAZLDP010000055.1:0-4036 GCA_045614835.1 Clostridia bacterium
GCTGCTAGAGAGGCTATGAGACTTGCTAGTCACAAACTACCTTGCAAAACTAAATTCGTTATGAAGGAAAAAGAAATTAATGAAGGTGGTAACGAATAATGAAAGCTAAGAATTTTAAAGATATGACTAACGAAGAACTTGAAGCAAAGTTGAAGTCATTGAAACAAGAATTATTCAATCTTCGTTTTTCAAATGCTACTGGACAACTTGCTAATCCTATGCAATTAAACTTCGTTAAGAAAGATATTGCTAGAATTAAGACAATTTTGACTGAAAGAGAATTAAACAAAAAGGCTAATGCCTAATCGCGTATAGGAGGATAAATAAGTATGACAGTTGAAAGAAATAACAGACGTACAAGAGTTGGCGTTGTTGTTAGTAATAAAATGGACAAAACAATTACTGTTGCTGTAGAACTAGATAAAAGACATCCACTATACGGCAAAGTATTCAAAACTACAAAGAAATTCAAAGCACACGACGAAAAGAACGAGTGCAACATTGGAGATATTGTAGAAATTATGGAAACTCGTCCACTAAGTAAAGACAAGTACTTTAGATTAGTGAGAATAGTAGAAAGGGCTAAATAAGGAGAAAAATTATGGTACAACCTCAAACAATATTAAAAGTTGCTGATAACAGCGGCGCTAAGAGAATTATGTGTATTAGAATTTTGGGTGGCTCATTTCGTAGAAGCGGTAATATCGGCGATATCATCGTAGCTTCTGTAAAGACTGCAACTCCTGGTG
Organism: Clostridia bacterium; assembly: GCA_045614835.1. Classification (GTDB taxonomy): domain Bacteria; phylum Bacillota; class Clostridia; order Christensenellales; family UBA1242; genus UBA11490. Next base: position 750 of record JAZLDP010000055.1, read on the forward strand.
GCGCAGTTAAGAAGGGTGATGTTGTTAAAGCTGTTATCGTTAGAACTGCAAAAGGTGTTTCTAGACCTGATGGTTCTTATGTAAAATTTGACGATAACGCTGCAGTTATTATCGATAACCAAAAAATGCCTAAAGGTACTCGTATCTTTGGACCAATCGCAAGAGAATTAAGAGACAAGGGCTTTATGAAAATAATTTCACTTGCACCTGAAGTATTATAAGGAGATTAAATATGTCATTAAATGTTAAGAAAGGCGATACAGTTCTTGTACTTGCTGGTAAAGATAAAGGCAAATCTGGCAAAGTGTTAGTAGCACAACCTGCAGATAACTCCGTTGTAGTTGCAGGTGTTAATATTATTGCTAAACACAAAAAGCCAAGAAGTGCCCAAGATAAAGGTGGCATTATCAAGAAAGAGGGTAAGATTGATGCTAGTAATGTTCAAGTTATCTGCCCAACTTGTGGTAAAGCTACAAGAATTAATAATGTTATGGTTGATGGAAAGAAAATCCGTCAATGTAAGAAATGTTCTGCTAACTTAGATGCAGCTGCTAAGAAAGAGACTAAGAAGACTACCACTTCTAAAGCTCCAGCAAAAACAACTGCTACTAAGACAGCAACAACTAAAACAACAACTAAAGCAGAAGCTGAAGTTAAACCTGTAGAGAAGAAGACTACTACCAAGTCTACTACTGCTAAAACTACTACTACCAAAACAGCAGCTACAAAGAAAACTACATCAACTGCTACAAAAAATACTACAAAGTCAACTGCTACTAAAAAAGCAGCTACTAAATAATAGGAGGATTTACAATGGCTAAAGAAATGAATAGACTACATAAACTTTATCTTGACACTGTAGTTCCTGCTATAATGAAAGAAAAAGGTTATAAGAATGTTAACCAAGTTCCTAAGCTAGAGAAAATTATCGTTAGCCGTGGTCTTGGAGATGTTAAAGACAATTCACAAGCTTTCAATAAAGCTGTTGAAGAATTAGCAGTAATCACTGGTCAAAAACCAGTTGCTACAACTGCTAAAAAATCTATTGCTAACTTTAAAGTTAGAGAAGGTATGAAAATTGGTGCTAAGGTTACTCTAAGAGGCGACCATATGTACGAATTCCTAGATAAATTAATTTCAATCGCTCTTCCAAGATTAAGAGACTTCCAAGGTGTATCTGGTAAGTCATTCGATGGTAGAGGTAACTATGCTATGGGTCTTACTGAGCAATTAGTTTTCCCAGAGATTAGTTATGAGAAAATTGATAAAATTCGTGGCTTGGATATTGTTATTTGTACTTCCGCTAAAACTAATGAGGAGGCAAAACTAGTTCTAAGCAAACTAGGTATGCCTTTCAAGAAGTAGGAGGTTAGGAGATAAATATGGCAAGAAAAGCATTATTAAATAAACAACAAAAAGTTCAAAAATATTCTACACGTGAATATACTCGTTGTAAACTTTGTGGTCGTCCACATAGCGTACTAAGAAAGTATGGTATTTGCAGAGTATGTTTCAGAGAATTAGCTTACAAAGGCGAAATTCCTGGTGTTAAGAAATCAAGTTGGTAAAAGGAGGAAATATTAAGATGACTATAGATCCAATCGCAGATATGCTTACAAGAATGAGAAATGCCTTGGTTGCAAAGCACAACAATGTTTCCGTTCCTGTATCAAAAATTAAACTAGCTATTGCTGAGTTACTACTTAACGAAGGTTATATTGCTTCTTTCAAAGTAGAGGGCGAAGGCATCAATGCTAATATCGTTATCGAATTCAAAGATAACAATGTAATTCGTGGACTAAAGAGAATTTCTAAACCTGGTCTAAGAATTTATGCTGGAGTAGAAGATTTACCAAAGGTTATTAATGGTCTTGGTATTGCAATCATTTCTACAAACAAAGGAATTATTACTGATAGGGAAGCACGTAAACTAGGTGTTGGCGGTGAAGTGCTTGCTTATGTATGGTAGGAGGTAAAAAGATATGAGTAGAATTGGAAGAAATCCTATTGAAATACCTGCTGGCGTTACTGTTAAAGTAGACGGAGCCCTTGTATCTGTTACTGGTCCTAAAGGTTCTCTACAAAGAGAGATTAACCCAAAAATCGAAGTTGTTGTTGAAGGCAACTTAGTTAAAGTTAATAACAATAATAAAGAAGCTCAATACAAAGCATTCCACGGTCTATACAGACAACTTATTGCTAATATGGTTGAAGGTGTTAGCAAAGGTTATGAAAAGACTTTAAATGTTAACGGTGTTGGTTTCAAAATTACTCAACAAGGACAAGATTTATTATTGAACATTGGTTTCTCTCATCCTGTAGTTGTAAAAGCAATCGAAGGTATCACACTTTCTTGTGATAAAACTTCTATCAAAGTTGCTGGTATCGATAAAGAATTAGTTGGTCAATTCGCAGCTAAAGTAAGAGATATTAAACCAGTTGAGCCATACCATGCTTACGGTATTAGTTATTCAGACGAAGTTATTGTTCGTAAAGAAGTTAAGAGCGGTAAGAAGTAGAGGTTAGGGTATGATAAAGAATATTAATAAAAATCAAGATAGAAAAATGCGTGCAGAACGCGTTAGAGCAAAAATTTCAGGAACCCCTGAAAGACCAAGACTTAATGTTTTTAGTAGCTTAAATAACATTTATGCTCAAGTTATTGATGATGTAAACGGAGTAACTCTTGCTTCTGCATCTACAATGGATAAAAACATTGCTAAATCAATCGAAGGAAAAACTAAACAGGAAGCAGCATTCATTGTTGGTCAAACTGTTGCTAAAAACGCTATGAGTAAAGGTATCAAAGCTGTTGTATTTGACAGAGCTGGTTACCAATATACTGGTAGAGTTAAAGCAGTTGCTGACGGTGCTAGAGATGCTGGTCTTGAGTTTTAAGAGGTGGTTATAATGCAACAAAATACTGAAAAGAAGCCATTCGAAAGAAAAGGTGGCAATAGAGAAAGAAAGTCTTTCAATAAAGAAGTTGACCCAATCGCTAGCAAATTAGTAGACGTTAACCGTATTACTAAAGTTGTTAAGGGTGGTAGAAATATGAGATTCTCAGCCCTAGTTGTTGCTGGTGACAAAGCTGGTAAGGTAGGAGTTGGTACAGGTAAGGCTGCTGAAGTTCCTAATGCTATTGACAAGGCTACAATGAGTGCTAAAAAGCACATGGTTAGTATTCCTCTTGAAGGAACAACTATCCCTCACGAAGTAATTGGTAAATTCGGTACCTCTATGGTTAAATTATTACCTGCTAAAGAAGGTACAGGAGTTATTGCTGG
>JAZLDP010000056.1:0-9536 GCA_045614835.1 Clostridia bacterium
TTGATATCAATACCATTAATCTTAAGAGTTTTGTCAAACCTATGCTCATATAGAGTTGGAACAAACCCACTAAGACTGATTTCTCTAATTACTGCATCAACTATACGAATAAGCTCTTTATATAACGCTTTGATTACATAAGCATTATCACTATTCTCTACTGTCTCTTTATAGTCGTCTTTCTTAAGAACTTTATCAAGAAGAGTTATTGCAATAGCTTTAATACTATCATCATCTTCTCCGCCTTTTATAATTATTGGCACTAGTTCGCTCAAGACTTCGTGAATAATTGTACCAATTTGGTTTGGTTTTATCTTTGTATTTTGATTATCACTTAACTTTAAACCATATCTTACGAAATGCACATATGGACATCTATTGAAAGTTTCTATCTGACTAATGCTTGTTCTACCTGTTGCTAGGAACAAATTATCAGACTTCAATTCTAACAAAGGCTCAGCAGAACCAATCTTATCTACTAACTGTTTACCATTATCATCAATAAGAGTATACAAACTAGAACATAACCCTCTATAAGACACGCTAGAATTATAAGTGCCCCAACCATTTAAATAGTTAATCAAATTCTCACTTGCTAATTTTGGAGTTTGATTATTGAATACAATATTTTCCTCTTGTAATGTTTCGAAGTTATTGTTTAGAACATCTAATACATAAGAACAATTTATAATATCGAAGTCTCCAATTTTAACTAAACTTTGTATTAGATTGTTCGGATATAACTTCCCTTCTGTATTACCATTAACGAACGAAAGTTTTAGTTCCTTGTTATACTTAAACACAAGGTCATACAGTTTAACAACCTTTCTAGCATTCAACATAGCAACTGTAGGTGTTAATTTATCTGCATTAGGAAGCTTTTTAAGTTCATCATCAGTAAGAAGTCCATTATCTAATTTTTGCGAAGGAAGAATACCTTCGTTGTTGCCCAATATATAAAGGTAATCAAACTTAGTAACATAACTAGCTTCAAAGTCAGCTATAAACAAAGTATCACTAGTAATAGGAGGCATACTAATTGTTGAGGCCTCGAAGTATGCTCTATATATGTCAACGAACTCTTCAAAACCAACTTCAATATTACCAAACACTGACAACATATCTTTGTTAATACTATCGAATTTATTCTTAACTTGTGAGTAAACTCGTGTACCAATAGCATCTAGCTTTGACCTATAGTTATCCGCACGACTTTCGATATATTCAAAGATACTCTGCATAAGTCCAATAAAGTCTGAATATGTGGTAGTTTTTTCGGTATACCCTCTCCATTCTTTGATAAGAGCAATAAGTGATTTTATATCCTCGCTTTCAGTCTTATCATCTCTTAGACACATATCAGATATAGCGCCTATTCTTCTTAGATAGTTATCGTACTCACACACTTGGTTATTATCAAAGTTAAGTACTGGAGATTTTAATACCACACTAAAATCAAATAGTCTATAATCTTTGTCTAACAATTTAACAATATCAAATAATAGTCGAATTAGGGTATTATTAACCGCCACCTCACTTTCATCAAAATAATAAGGCATATTATACTTACTTAATTCTTTGCAAAGAATATTTTTGTATGTAGTTAATGATGGAACAACCACAGCAAAGTTAGATAAATTAATTTCTTCTCTAACACTTTTGTTATAGATTTCTGCAAGTGTATACTTTACTTCATCAGTTATATTCTCAAAAGACTTTATGCTTACACCACTACTACTTAAATCTGCCTTTTCTGGTGAATAAGACAAAAGTTGATTAGCAAGATTTTGTCTAGTTGTATTTTCAAAACCAATTAATTTATTGATTGAATAATCAAGACCTTCTACTTTAAATAAATCAATTAAATCATAATACACTTTATTATTATAAATATTGCTATTGTTATTGTCTTTGCCATATAAACAAGTAAGATAAATACCATCTGAGAATCTAGCAAGTTTAATAATAACTTCATACATAAGTCTAGTAAAATCATCAAACTCTACAAAATAAAAGATTGTATTTTTGAAAGTGTCAGCATTAATCATATCAGCAAAAACTTTCAGTTGATTAAAGCTATCAGTGAAATCATTTTGAAGATACTTCTCATATTCAGAATATACAAGTTTTATATCCTTTTGTTTCAAATTAGCATACGACTTGCTATCAGATACATAAACTTGGTCGCAAGGAACAAAGCAACTCTTATAGAAACATATAGTTTTAAATAAAGAATCAGAAAATCCCATATAATCGGTAGCTTTACTGAACACAGATAATTGAGATTTATTGTCTTTCAGAATTTTCTTAACTAGAGCAACGCCCGATTGTTTGGTTAAAATATTTTTTCTATTATTTTTGATTACTTGTCTACTAAGTCTAGATAGAGATATTACATTTACATCAAAAAAACACTTTTCGCCTGTTTCATCAAAAAGTCTTTGCTCTATACTAAATTGACTTCTATCTGGAGCAATAATAATATGATTTTTGCTCTTGTCTCTTTTCTTAAGTAATGAGAAAATATATTCGTTATTTTTTTCACTACAATTACTTGCAACAATGTTAATATTCACGACACTTCTCCTATGTGAATATTTTAACAAATAACTGCTTTTTTTTCAACTCATTATTTAGTAATTATTCCCCTTAAATGTTCGAAGTTCGCTTTTTAGGACATCAATTACTTTTTCATATTTTTGCTCAACTTTCAACTCCGCATTTTTCTTAACCAACTCTATCAAACCTAAGAACAAATCCTTAATATCTTCATCAGTAATAATATCTTCCCTTGGAGGAAACTTAAGTATTTTTTTCTGAAAATAAAATACTCCTGTCATATTTAAATATCTTCTAAATTTCATCATAGCCAATTATTAACACTTTTTCATATTATTAACCTTAATCGAATATAAATTTATATAATATATTTTTTAAAAAGGTTATATATGAAACAAAATTTTTTACATTTCTTAAGTGATGTTCCCTGCAATCTTGAATGCAACGGTCAAAGTGTTGGCTTTATTGACAACACAAATACTAGTGAAATAGACTTATTAACCAATACCGAACACATTTTTATTAACTACATACCTATTAGTCAAAGTAATCAATCAATCCCCTATACTTTCAAATTAAACACAAACGAAGAGGTTGATACTGATAATAAATATATCAAAGTTGTCCCCTTTCCTAATAACCACTATGACATAATAATGAAGCCCTTCTATTATTATCAAATTACAGACACTCAGGTTTTATATAATGGCAATATTGACAAATACTTCATATCAATTACAAATTCTAATATTACCAATATAACAATTATTAGTGGCAATATAGTTGTATTTAACAAAAACATAAATAAAATTACCAATGTAAAAGTTGAAAAAAATGATGATATAATTATTATCACAGGTATTATTGATGAAACAAACTACCAACTACTACTAATTGACACCAATAATTTTGATTTAATATACAATGAAACCATTCAATCAATTGAAGAAGGATTGAACACAATTAACACTTACAAAAGAATTAATTCCTTATGTCAACACGCTGTAGTATGCAAATTAGATTTAAAAACCAAACAAAGCCAAAAATATTATGTATACGACTACAACAAACAAGAACAAGATATTCCAACTATCCTTGTCCCACAAGCCTTCTTAGAAAACCTAGTCGTTAATGATGAAAATATGATAAAGAATATGATTAATACAAACTTTCAAAACACACCACTATCTCAATTTAAAGACTACTTTGGTAATATACAAGAAATTTATCTTAATAGACATCAGACTGATACTAACAAAATCAACTACACTATTTTTTCTGATAAATACCATAATTTTAATTTTTTAATGGACAATAACAGAATTTATGATATAGAGGAAATATTCTAACCACTACTTATTTACTTTGAAAAATTTAATATAAAGTATATACTAATAATGTTAAAAGTATAAAAACTTTTAATTAGATTAACAATTTAAGGTAAACATAGTGGAAACATATCAACTTTGGCTTATTGCACTAGGCGTTATTATATTCCTACTTCTACTAGTATTTAGTAGTCGTAGAAGAATTTTTAGAACTTATAATAGATATATGAAAGTTGACAATAAGCATAATATCACAGGCAAACAATTAGCATTTTTCTTGAAAGAGAAATTAAACTTACACAATTTAAGATTTGCACTAACTCAGAAGAAACTAGGTGATGCTTATAACTACAAATACTCTACCCTTATTATGAGCGAACAAGTATGTAATACCGCTTCTCTTGCAGCACTTACAATTGTTGCTCACGAAATGGGACACGCTTGTCAACACAAACAAAATAGTGCTCTATTTGGAACAACAATATTCTTAACCAAACTTACAAGACTAACTAGTGTATTTATTATTCCTCTACTTATATGCGGACTAATATTCCACTTCTTACAATATCCTAACGAAAATATTGGTTATATACTAATTGTTATTTCAATTTGTTTGTTTGTAGTTCAGTTTTTAAGCAAATTATTAAATATCCCTCTTGAATACAATGCTAGTAGAAGAGGATTGAAATTCCTAAAAGACTATGATGTTCTATCTATCACAGAGTATGCTAGAGCAAAAAGACTACTTAGTATAGCTGCACAAACTTATATTGCTAGTTTCTTTGATGAAATGTTCTCATTTGTAAAAATTAAGAAAAGGAAGAGGAGAAGATAATGTACTTAGATTATTATTTATTAGGTATTATCCTACTGCCTGGATTAATTCTATCTATCATAGCAGAAGTTATGGTAGCAGACAGTTTCAAAAAATATGCATTAGTTGGAGCACAACTAGGACAAACTGCAAGTGAAGTTGCAAGAACTTTCCTAGACAATGCAGGTCTACACCACATACAAATTGTTAGAGTTTCTGGTGAATTGACAGACCACTACCACCACAAGAAACAAGTTCTAGCACTTAGTGATAGCGTATATGATAGTACTAGTATTGCAGCAATTGGTGTTGCTTGTCACGAAGTAGGACACGCACTTCAATTTCAACAAAACTATGCCCCAGTTAAAATTCGTAATTTCCTAGTACCAATCTGCAACTTCGGTAGCAGACTTATGTGGGTTATATTAATTATGGGAATGATGTTCTATTACCTACTTGCATCTTCAGTTTATCTATATGTAGGTATTGCAGTGTTTGCATTATTTGTAATATTTAATTTAGTTACTCTTCCTTGCGAATTTAATGCTAGTAAAAGAGCAACTGCACTTCTTCAAAATAGTGGATACTTAACAACAGAAGAGTTAGGCGGAGCTAAAAAAGTTCTAAGAGCAGCAGCACTTACCTATGTTGCAGCACTAATCGTATCAGTTCTAGACCTATTAAGACTAGTCCTAGTACTTATGATTAATAACAAGAAACGAGATTAAAAAAGACCTCAGATTTTCTGAGGCTTTTTTTAAGGTTCAATATTAGTAATACAAACTCCAGACATTTTCCCGTTCATAACACTAATTCCGTTAGCTTTGCATAATCCATCTTTATTAAAAAGACATTCTGCACCACACTCTATAGACATACTTCTATTATGTCTAAATGGGTGTATTTCAGGAGCAACTTCAAACATATCCCTACTAATATCTTGATGTTGTTCTTCGCTTAAATTAGTATTTTTTTCAAAAGTCCCACACTCGCAATTTCTCTCAATTCGAATACCTTTACTCATACAAGCACAAGCATTATTATATTTACAATTAAGTTTCTTACATTTCAAATCCATAATTCACTCCCCTCAATTTAATTATAGGTAAATTAACTTAAAAATATTCGACTTAATTAGTATATTTATATATATAAGAGCACACCCATAATAATTAGTTGACAAAATAGAGATAAAATCTTAAACTAAATTAAAATAAACAATAAGAGGTATAATATGAAAGTAGTTTTATTAAAAGACTTAAAAGGTAAAGGCAAAAAAGGCGATATTATAGAGGCATCTGATGGATATGCTAAGAACTTTCTAATCCCTCAAGGAATAGCAAAAGCTGGTACATCTTCTAACTTAAACGAAGCAAACCAAGCTAAAAAAGCACAAGAATATCATACTGAACAAGCAAGACAACAAGCAATTGCTACCAAAGCAGAACTTGAGAAAGTATCTTTGAAACTAGCAGTTAAATGTGGTAATACTGGCAAAGTTTTCGGCTCTGTTACTAACAAAGAAATTGCTGATGGCCTAGCTAAACTTAATCTTGAAATAGACAAGAAAAAAATTGAAGTAGCAACAATCAAAACTACAGGAACTTTTGATGTTAAAATTAAATTATTCCCTGGAGTTACTGCTAATATCAAAGTTGAAATCGTTGCTGAATAATTACAAAAACAACTACTGTGCAAAATAAAAAATCGGAACTAAGAGCACGAACTTGTGAAACTAGTAAATAAAAGGCTTACCAATTATTAGGTAAGTCTTTTATTACTAATTTAATTTATTTGATTTATATTTTGTTTTATACCATACAACAAATAAAATAGTAATCCCTATATAAAACAATGATAAAATCCATTTAGCAACTATAATTGAAGAATCGCTTGTAAAGAAAGGAGACGCTAAAGATAATGTTATGTTAGCTAAAAAGTGAATCCACATAGGAATAAATAAATTTCTACAGTGCTTATAACAAATTGCTATAACTATTGACAAACATATATTAGTTATAATGAAAGTTGCTATGTAGTTTAACAAAAAAATTACAGTACCAGATGCTGAAATAAACCAAAGAGGAATATGCCAAAAAGACCAAATGAGTCCAACTTTTAATGCAGATTTGATAACATTTCCATTATTTTTTTCTTCGAAATGATTTTGTAAATAACCACGCCACCCCAATTCTTCACCAGTCGCACCAGATAGTATACAAACTAAAATTTCAGATATAATAAAAACAAACGACAAATTCCCTGATTTTAAACTTAATACATCATTATTATTAAGCATTAATAAATATGTAAGCAAAATAGAGAAAATAAATGCAATTGCTGTAGTTATTATTATTTTAATATTTATCTTTTGAGAAAATGATTCTTTTATATAATTTTTTCGTGTTTTATTTGGTATTAACTTTTTAAACATAATTAATAATACCAATGTTGGAGTCCAAGATAATAAGACAATAGCAAAATTCATAAACAAATCATTATTTGTTAACAAATATATTCCACCAAAAAATAATATTCCAAGCCAAAATGCAATATAAGTTACTATTATGTATCTTATAGTATAATTTTTTATTTTATCGTTCGAATTCATATTATTTTTCCCCTCAATATTTACTTACAAAAATTATAACATAAAACTTTAATTATTGCATCTAAATAAAGTTTAAGTAAAATAATAAAATGGCACTGAGACATGTGCTTGTCTTGATACAAGTGTTCTCGCTTCGCTCGAACAGACAAGCACACTCTACAACTAAATAAATGAAAGCAAACAGCGAAAGTGTTGGTGAATAATTACAAAAAACAACTACTGTGCAAAATAAAAAATCGGAACTAAATATTCCGATTTTTTTGTTATTTATTATTCTTTAGTTTTAGGTTCTTTTTTCTCTACTTTTTTAGTTGTTGTTTTAGTAGAAGTTGCTGGATTTTTCACTGCTTTCTTTTTCTCGATTTCTGGAAGCTCACTCTTTCTTGCCCAAGAACCTACAACCTCACCCACTGTACCAGAATATACAAAGGCTTTGTCATCAGTTTCTGCAACAATACTTTTTAATGTGCTAATTTGAAATTTTGAAATAAGACAAGTTAAAACATATCTCTCTTCTTTAGAGTGCATACCCATAACTTTAGTTGCTGTACAACCTCTAGATAATTTTGCCATAAGAACAGCACTTACTTCATCAGGCTTTTGTGTAATAATATGATAAGCTCTTACTTGTTTATAACCTTCATTTACAAAGTCTGTTGCATACAAAGCAATCATTAATGCAACAATTGTATAAGGCAACAATTCCATACCATTATCAATAGCAAATAATGATAAGAAAATAACCATCATATCAATAATTACAACAATCTTACCAATAGTCCAAGAAGGCTTCTTGTTTTTTACGATACTAGCAACTAGGTCACTACCACCAGTTGAACCACCAAATCTAACAACAATACCAACACCAACACCCATAAGAGCGCCACCATACACTGCTGAAATTAATGGTTCATATGTAATCTCAAGAGGTATAAGTGCAAACAATTCCATAGCACCAGAGAATGCCAAAATTCCAATTATTGCCTTAATTGCGAACTTTTTGCCTAATGCTTTAAGAGCAAAGAAGAATAATGCTCCATTAAGAAGCAAATATACTAATGAACTAGTTAACCAGGTAATTCCGATTTTCTCTAATAATGAACAAATAATCATAGCAAGACCAGAGAAACCACCTGTAGATATATTATTTGGCTCAAGGAATATACTGAAAGCAAAACCCATTACAACAGTACCTACTACAACCATAAGTATATCAAATACAAATTGCCATTTTTTACTAATATTAAAATACATATTTCACTCTCCTAAATTCTATTAATATCAACGCTATATTATTATAACATTTTAAATTATTTTTGCAACACCTAAAACACAAAAAAACGAACAAAATAATTGTTCGTTTTTTTCTAACTAAATGGATTTTAAAAATTACTTAAGCTCTACAGTAGCGCCAGCTTCTTTTAACTTAGCTTCCATAGCTTTAGCTTCTTCAGCAGGAACGTTCTCTTTGATTGTTGCAGGAGCGCCATCTACTAATGCTTTAGCTTCGCCAAGGCCAAGACCTGAAAGTTCTTTAACAACTTTGATAACTGCAATTTTGTTTGCACCAGCTTCTTTAAGAATAACGTTAAACTCGCTCTTCTCTTCAGCAGCCTCAGCAGCAGGAGCAGCACCGCCCATAACAGCTACAGGAGCAGCTGCGCTAACACCGAATTCTTCCTCTAACATTTTAACTAATTCGCTTACTTCTAATACAGAAAGCTTTTTGATTTCTTCAACAAATGATTTTAAATCTGCCATTTTAAATTTCTCCTTAAATTTTAATTTATTTTATAATTTTTATTTTTAGTTTTGCTTCTCAGCGATTGCATTTAATGCTCTTGCCATAGCAGCGATTGGAGCATTAAGAGTACCAAGCAACATAGCGATAAGAACTTCTTTAGAAGGAGTCTTAGCCAGTTGTTCAACTTGTGCTTGATTCATAGTTTGTCCGTTTACGATACCGAATTTAACAGACATTTTCTTTAGTTTATCTGCGTGTTTGCAGAATACTCTAGCTGCAGCAACTTCATCACTAGAATATGCTACTGCTGTTGTTCCTTCGAACATTTTTGGGTCGTAATCTGTAATACCCAAATCGTTAAGTGCTCTAACAAGAAGTCTGTTCTTGAAAACTTTGTAAGTAACTTGGTTCTCTCTGAACTCTTTTCTCATAGCAGTATCTTCAGCAACAGTAATACCACGGTAATCAACAAAAACGATT
>JAZLDP010000057.1:0-6572 GCA_045614835.1 Clostridia bacterium
GGTGTTAATACAGAACTTGCCGTTATTAATAATGGTAGAATTGTTAGTGGTGCTACTGTATATAATGGCGGAGATAATATTGATGAGAAGATTATTAACTTTGTTCTTGAAGATAAAGGAATAGAGATTACTAAAGCAACTGCTGAGAAAGTGAAAAATGAACTAGCAACTCTTCTCCCTAATGATGAGAGAAGTATTACAATTGATGGTTTTATCAAAGGTACAACTGAATATTCTTCTGTTAAAGTTACAAGTAGTGATATATTTGGTTTTGTGGTAGAGGAGTATAGCACTATTGCTAATGCAATTTTGCAACTAATGGCTACTAATAACAATGAAATTAATCAAGACATAAAGAAGCACGGAATATATTTGTGTGGGGCATCTAGTAAAGTAGTTGGTATTGAAAAGTTCTTGAAAGTTAAGTCTGATTTGGACAGTTATGTATATAAACCTAATACTGTTACAATGGTAGGTGCTGGTCAAATACTAGATAGTGTATTAGCTCTTGAAAAAGTTGTTGCTGAGAATTCAGTTAGATAGTTTTTTAAGATTATATTTGTTAAAAAATAAAGTATTATATATAACTTTGTAGAATATAAAAAATAAGTAAAGTTTGAAGATATATCGAACTTTACTTTTTTTGTTGCATATATAAAATGTAATTAGATATAGAGGAGTTATATGGCTAGAAGAATTGTAGTAACGAGTGGTAAGGGGGGAGTTGGTAAGACAACACTGGTATCAATGTTGGGTTATGCTATTGCAAATCTTGGAGAGAAGGTTTTGTTAGTTGATATGGACTTTGGTCTGAATAATCTAGATGTTCTTATGGGAATTGAAAACAAGATTGTCTATGACATTATTGATGTAATAGAGGGTAAGTGTCTGCCTAAACAGGCTATAATTCAAGATTTTTTGGAGAGTAATTTATATATCTTTCCTAGTACACATTGTTTTTGTAAAAGGAAATTTGGTTCAAACGAACTGATGGAGATTATTAGGCAGGTTGAGTATTTGTTTGATTATATTATTATTGATTGTCCTGCGGGTATTGATGGTGGGTTTAAAAGGGCTGTGGAATGTGGGCAAGAGCATATAATCGTAACAACACCGCATTTGTCTGCGCTTAGAGATGCTGATAAGGTAATTAATGCTCTTTGTGCTAATTTAAATGTTAAGCCCTTAGTGGTGATTAATCGAGCTAGGGGAGATTTGATGTTAGATGGTAAAATGTTATCTATAGGAACAATTTCTAACTATTTGAGTGGTAAGGTTGTTGGGGTTGTCCCAGAAGATGATAATATTGCTGTGCAAATGTATAGAGGTATTTCTTGTGATAACAGTAGTATTTCGTATATGGCAATTGAAATGATTGCCGAAAGTATTGTTAAGGGAAGAGAACAAGTTTATGATTGTACAAAGAAATATAGAGGTGTAATAGGCTCGATTAGGAAACGACTAAAAAGGAGTGTGTAAGTGAGAGAGATTAGTTGTTGTGAAGATAGATTGAAGTCAATGATGATTATAGACAAATCGGAAACTCCTCAAAAAATAAATAGAGTTTTGAAAGCGGAGTTCTTATATCTACTTAGAAATTATTTTGATATTACTGCTGATGATATAGATGTAGATTTGGGGATTGATAAAAATGGGGAATATGTTCTTGCTATAACAGCAAAATCAAGGTTTATAAAAGTTGCTAATTGTTTGTAATATTGTGTAATAGACAAGCATATATCTTAGTATGGGAAATAAAGCTAAGATTTTATCAATTAAACAAAATATAATCGTTATAGAAAATAAGAAAAAGAACAAAAGTAATTTTATTATACCTGTATGTTCTTTTGTGATTGTTGCAGTACTGCTTTGTATGTCTATAGAAAGTATAGGGATAACTCAAATTGCTAGTTCTATGTGTTATGTTTATAATCCTGTAAATTCACTATATAATGATAATAGTTCACTAGTATTTGCTAATGCTGGAATTAGTAAAAATAATCTTGATTTTACATTACCGATAGTTAGTAATAAATATGAAATACTAAGTAATGGAGATATTGTCATTGATGTTGTTAACTCTATAATGGTCAAGTCTCTTGAAAATGGAGTAATAGACTATATTGGTGTTACTAATGATGGGGTAAAGTATATTCGTATTATGCACACCATAGATGCTTATACGCTGATAGAAAATGTAGATATTGTTGGTGTTAATCTTCACGAGGTTGTTAAAAAGGGGCAAGAGATTGCTACTGCAAAACCAGGGAGTAAAATAACAGTAAAAATATTCTATGCTGGTAATAAAATTACAAATATAAAAATTAGTCAAAGTAAGATTATATGGAAGGCATAAAGTTTAAACCATTATTTCTAGTGTATGTATTTTTATGTGTTTATCTGGGGTGGTATAATAATATATTTTTCTATGTTACAGCAGTTGTGCTACACGAATATGGACACTTGGTGGTTGCTAAAACATTGGGATATAATAATAAGGGAATAGTGTTTGACTTATATGGTGCAGGGCTTAAATGTGATAATTATTTCCAAAGAAAACACGACATAATAATTTCATTTGCTGGACCGTTTGTAAATTTAATTATTATATTAATCACTATTAGTTGTTGGTGGCTATTTCCTAGTTGTTATTCTTATACAAGAGAATTGGTTGTTTGTAATTTTTTTGTATTGGTGTTTAATCTTTTGCCTATATATCCATTAGATGCAGGAAGGGTGTTGGTTGCAATCTTAGGTAAGAAGTTTAGAATAAAAAAAGTACTTAAATCTAGCGGAATTATATGTGTTTGCATAGGTTGTTTGTTTGGGTTGTTTTTTGTTCTTTCGTGGTTCTATGTGATTAATCTTAATATGCTATTTATAGGAGTGTTTTTGATATTCAATGGTATTGTTGCTCTTAAAAATCTGAAGTATTCTTGTATGCAAAATTTTTCTATAGAAAAGGTGTCAGATGAGATAAAAATATGGAAAGTGAGAGATTTAACTAATCATAAATTGATTAAATATTTGAGTAAAGAATACTATTCAATTTTTCTGAAAGTTGAGGGTGGTAAATATTATTTTAAGAACGAAGAAGAGTTGTTTAGATAATAAAAGCGAAAGAAGTAAAAGCATTTTACTTCTTTTTTTATCAACTTTCTTGATATATTATATTTTATTATATATAATTAGAGAGATATATAGGTGTTGTGCTTTTGTGAAATTTGCAACAAGTAAATAATTGTATAGCGAGTAATGACTAAAGATAACGATAAAAGAATTGTCAATTTAAGATTTGTTTTCTGCTGTTTTGTAGGAATAATACTAGGAATTGTTGCTAGTACTTTTTTGTTGCTTAAAAAGTTACAAGTTGTTTGGTTTGTTATTGCTATTGTTGCAGTTGTTAGTATTGTTATAGCTGGAATAGTGTATTCTATTAAAATTAAGAAAGTATGTGTTGGAACAAAATTTAAGAAAAACATTCCATATCTTCTTAAGTTGTCGAGTCTAGGTTTTGGTGTATCTTTTGTGATTGGTATACTTATTGTAATTGCACCAATAATGAAAGTAATTAATCTACCAACCTATAACGGTTCTGTGGTGGTTAGTGGTGTTGTCTCGGATTATGTTGATAGGGAAGAAACCTATACTCAGTTTCTTGTAAAAGATTGCAAGATTATCACTAATGATAATGTTGATATTATAGATATGAAGATAGTTGTTAATACTTCCGTTTATACAGAAATTAAACTCGGTGATTATATTACTTTTGAGGCAGATTTGCAAGAACTTAAGTCAAGTGATAGATATGGACTAACTAGACTTGCTCAAGGAATAGGGTATTCGACTTATGCTAAAAGTTCTGCGATTGAAACTACTACTGGTAAACAAGAACTCGTTGATATGGTTCGTAGTAAAGTTAAGGCTATTCTTGATAGAGAACTTAATGAGGATAATTCCGAGATTTGTTATGCAGTATTATTTGGTCAGAAGTATGGACTATCGGATAATATTAGTGAAATGTTTAGTTATGCTGGTATATCGCATATTTTAGCTGTATCTGGTCTACATATAGGAGTGCTTGTAACTTTAATTTGGTTTGCTCTTAAAAAGTTGAAAATTAGTGATTATATCAAATTAATAATTTTTGCGAGTATACTTTTGTTTTATTCATATTTATGTGGATTTTCGCCAAGTGTGTGTAGAGCTAGTATAATGGCGTTTGTTCTCGCAGTGTCTAAGGTTCGTTGTTGGGAATATGATATTATTAATTCTTTGGGTCTTGCTGGGTGTGTGATACTGCTTTGTAATCCTTTGGTGCTTTACTCTGTATCGTTTCAATTATCTTTTTTGTGTATATTTGGAATAATTACTTTTGCTCCATTTATTAAGAAGTGTTTGTTAAAGGTAAAATGTCCAAAAGTATTAGCTGAGATATTAGCAATTAGTATTGCTGTGAATATTGTAATATTACCAGTTGCTATGAATGTGTTCTATGAAGTTAGTCTACTTGGTGTATTTGCAAATATTCTAGTATTACCAATATTCAGTGTTGCTTATATTTTGTTGTTCGTAATTGTTTTATTGTCTTTTATTATAAGTCCGTTAGGTGCGCTACTTTTCGTTCCTGAACTTTTTCTGCACTTAATTAAAGTAATTGCTTATTATTTCTCACTAATTCCTTTTGGTGTATTTAAAGTATTCAATGTAAGTTATTGGCTAATTGCTCTTGTTATGCTTACAACACTAACAATTCATTTCTTAATGGTGAAGGCTTGGTGGAAATATGTATATGTAAGTGTTTTGCTAGTGGTATGTACTACTCTTATTATAGTAGGGTGTTTGCCTAAAACTTATGAGGCTGATGCATTACTAATAGGCAAACAATATAATTCTAATGTAGTAGTATACACATATGATAATAAAAATATTCTCATTGGTTCTAATATTGAAATATCTGCTTTGGATAGATTATGTAGAGAACTTGAGATAAAAGAATTTGACAAAATTATTGCTTATGACTTACAATTAAATAAGGTAGATAATTTGTGTAAAATAATAGAGAGTTACAAGGTTGAAACTGTAATAATTCCAGACAGTTTAGACTACTCTGCAATCATAAATAAATTGCCTTATGAAGAGAAATTTAATGATTTATATAAAGTAAACAATTTAACCATCGAAACTATTTGTGATAGTGATGATTTAATAGGAATTAAGTTAAAAGAATTTGATAAAGAAATACTGGTTCCTTTCGTTGATAATAGTAAATCAGAGAATATTAATTTGCTTGATAATTATTCTGTAGTTGATTATATTATTACTGATGATTATGAGTTTTGGAAGTCAACTGAAACAAATATTATTGATGTTACGAAAAATGAAATGGTGTTTTCTTGGGGAGATATATAATGATAAAATTCGAAGATTTGAAAAGTTGTTTGAAACAAAAAGTAGGTACTGTGTACTTGCTTTCAGGTGTTGATGAATATCTACTTACAAGTGCATATAAGATGCTTATTAAGGCTTCTAATTTGGAAGTTGAGGACTTGAATTTAATTAAGTTTGCTGAAGGTGTAATTGATTGTAATGATATTGTTAGAGCCTGTGAGACTATGCCTGTATTCAGTGATAAGAAAATAGTTTATCTTGATTTGAGACTAGCTAAGAAAAGTGAACTTAAAAATATCAAACTTCTAAATGATTATATAGTTAATGCTAATCCAACAACTGTGCTTATAATTAATGTTGGTTCTAATGAAGATGATTTTGGTCTTGATAAAAAGGGATTGGAAGTTGTTGATTGTAATAGACTGGATATCAAGTTCGTTGAAGCGAAGGTAAGTAGTGTTCTTAGAGCAAAACAAAAGAGCATTTCATCAAATGCTCTTAAGATGCTTATTGAATATTGTCTTGGCGATATGGCTAAGATTATGGTTGAGACAGACAAACTTATAGCCTATATTGGTGATAGAGTAGAAATAGTTGAGAAGGATATAGAAGATATTGTTACTAGGTCTATTGAATATCAAGTGTTCGAACTAACCGAGGCATTGGCGAAGAAGAATTCTGTCAAGGTGTATGCTATTCTCGGAGATATGAAAGCTAAAAGAGATGAGTATAAATTGTTACCAGCACTAATATATGCACATTTTAGAAGACTATTCCATATATCTTTGAATTCTGGTACTAGTAATGCTGAACTTGCTAAAATGTTGGGTGTTAAGGAATTCGCTGTTAAAATGGCTCAAGCACAAGCAAAGTTGTTCTCTAAATCTGCTTTGAAGAAGATTAATACTTTGTGTGCAGGACTAGACTTTGATTTGAAGCAAAGTAATATATCTATGGAGAACACTGTAGACCTTATGGTTCTTACTATTCTTAATGTATAGGGTAGAGATAAAAAGAAAAACACTTAAAGGAAATCTTTAAGTGTTTTTTTGTTTTCAATTACTCTGCTTTCTTAGTTGTTTTTCTAGTAGTAGTTTTCTTAGCAGGTTTCTCTTCTGTAGTTTCTGCTTTTTTAGTAGTTCTTTTAGCAGTTGTCTTTTTCTCAACTGGAGCTTCAGTAG
>JAZLDP010000058.1:0-5497 GCA_045614835.1 Clostridia bacterium
GTCATATCTATCTTTGATATATGCGATATCAAAATTTATGCTATCATAAGCCACAATTGGAGCAATTGCATCAAAGAAATACAAGTCATCTTGACCTACAAGTTCTTTTATCTTCACAGACAAAGCATCACTTGTAAGAGGGCCTGAAGCAATAACTGTTGGAACAGAAGTGTCAATTTCTACAACTTCTTCGCTAATAATTTTAATATTAGGCATACTTTTTAGTTCTTCAGTAATTTGTCTAGCAAATTCCTCTCTATCTACAGATAAACTAGCTCCTGCGGGTACTCTAGTTCTATCAGCAATTCTTATAAGCAAACTATCTAGTTTTCTTAATTCTTCCTTAAGCAGTCCACCTGCGGTTGTAATTTCATTACTTTTAAGAGAGTTAGAGCATACAAGTTCGCCAAGATTTGGATTCTTGTGTGCAGGAGTGTATTTAGGTTTCATTTCATAAATCTCAACCTCTACACCCCTTTTTGCTAACTGATAAGCACATTCACAACCAGCAAGGCCACCACCAATAACTTTAACTTTATTAATCATTTTTTACATCACTTTTATCATTTAATACATATCCACATTGTTCGTTGCTACATTTAACTCTGAACTTACCATATAGTTCTTTCTTAGTCATATAACTAGAACATTTAGGACATTTGTCTTCAACAGGGATTTCCCAAGATATAAAGTCGCACTTAGGATAACTATTACAGCCATAGAAAATCTTGCCATTTTTAGACTTTCTTTCAATCACTTCGCCACCGCATTTAGGACAAATGCCGACAACTTTGACAACATTATGAATATTCTTACAAGCAGGATAATTACTACAAGCAAGGAATTCTCCATACTTACTAACTCTCTTAACCATCTCGTGTCCGCATTTTTCACACATAATACCAGTAGGCTCAGGCTCATAAGGTTTGCCAACAAGCTTCTCAAGATAATCATTAAACTTCTTCATAACAGCTAGATAATCAAAACCTTCATTAGCAATTTTATCAAGTTTCTCTTCCATATCTGCTGTAAAATGAACATTGAATAGTCCCTCATAACCTTTGATAAGGAAAGCAATTAATTTCTCTCCAAGTTCGGTTGGAACTAAAAATTTACCCTCTTTAGCAACATATTTTCTACTAGAAAGTAGAGTAATTGTTGGAGTATATGTTGCTGGTCTACCAATACCTTTCTCTTCCATTTCTTTAACAAGAGATGCCTCAGTATATCGAGGATTTGGTTTTGTAAACTTTTGAGTAGTTAACATTTCTTTGAAGTCAAGTACATCTCCTTCATTAAGTGGAGGAAGTTTACTATTCTCACCCTCGCTATCCTCATTTTCTTCGTCCTTAACTTTATCTTTCTTAGAAGAATTAGTTAATTTCAAGTGTCCATCAAATACAGGTGTTTTACCAGAACATTTGAAAGTATATTCGTTATTATCAATTTCAACAACTACACTATCAAATAGTGCTTCCGCCATTTGACTGGCAAGGAATTTATTGTATATTAATTTATATAATTTATAATTCTCAGGAGATAGATATGGTTTAACCATTTCTGGAGTTCTATCAAGTGATATAGGTCTAATAGCTTCGTGGGCATCTTGTGCAGAATTTTTAACCTTATATACATTAGGTGTTTTAGGTACATATTTTTCGCCAAAGTTCTTTAAGATATAGTCTTTAGCCATCTTTTGAGCTTCTGGTGCAACTCTGACACTATCTGTTCTAATATATGTAATAAGAGCCACTTTACCTTCTTCCCCTAGAGTAACACCTTCGTATAGTTCTTGAGCACAAGAGGTAACCTTCTTCATTGTTAGACCAAGTTTATTAAGGGCATCTTGTTGCATTGTAGATGTTGTAAATGGAGCAGATGGTTTTTGTTTAGACAAAGACTTCTTAACACTCTTAACAATATACTTGCCATCTTCTAGAGCTTTTAGAACAGTATCTACATCATCTCTACAAGCAGGAACATATTTCTTTCCCTTATACTTAGCAAGACTTGCTTTAAAAATATCACTATCTCCCTTAGCAAGATTAGCAATCATTGTCCAATACTCTTGTGGTACGAAGTTTCTAATCTCGTTCTCTCTATCTACAACTAGTCTTAGAGCAACACTTTGAACTCTACCGGCACTCATATTAGGAGCAATAGCTTTACAAGCAATAGGAGATACTCTATAACCTACAAGCCTATCTACAACTCTTCTTGTTTGTTGAGCATTAACTAGGTTAATGTTAATTGGTCTAGGTTGTTCAAGACCTTTATGAATAGCATTCTTAGTAATTTCGTTAAATTCAATTCTAATAGGCTCTTCAGGAGATAATCCTAATATATTGCATAGATGCCAACTAATTGCTTCACCCTCTCTATCCGGGTCAGTCGCAAGATATATTTCTTCTGCCTTGGAACTCTTTTCCTTAAGCATCTTAACTATATCGTGTTTGTCAGGCATTATTGTATATTGCATCTCGAAATTATTTTTAACATTAACGCCAATACTTTTTTGTGGTAAATCTCTTACATGTCCCTTAGTAGCAACCACTTCATAATCACTACCTAAGTATTTTTTAATTGTATCTTTTTTACCAATACCTTCTATAATAACTAATTTCATATATATTTCCTATTTCACTCCGTAATAATTGTTAGGCTGTTTATCTACAACACCTTTAAGAACAAGCCTCATAAGTAAGGTTTGTAGAGTTTTTGTTTCCATATTTGTAAGTTTTAGAAGTTCATCAAAATGTCTTTCTTGACCTACAAGTATATCATATATCATTTGTTCATCATAACTAAGTTGTATAGCAACTTCTTGTTTGTCTATTGCTGTTTTGCCGTAGTACTCTATAATCTCTTTTGGTTCAAGTACCATTTGTGCCTGACCAGAACTAATACATTTATTACAACCGACACTATATATGTCAGTAATTCTAGCAGGAAGTGCAAATACATTTCTATTGTACTCTAAAGCATAATTCTTAGTATGCATACTACCACTCTTTTCAGTAGCCTCTACAATAAACACAGCTTTAGAAAGACCAGCAATAATTCTATTCCTTATTGGGAAATGAAATGTAAGTGCTGGTTCGTTAGGTTTATACTCTGAAATAAGCAAACCATTATTATCTAGGATATCTTTAGCAAGATTAACATTTGAACTTGGATAGATATTAAGTAGACCGCCACCAAGCACTGCTATAGTATTTCCTTTTACTTCCAAAGTAGACTTATGTGCAACAGTATCAATCCCCTCAGCAAGACCACTAACAATTGTTATATTCTCACTAGCAATATCTTTAATAAACTTATTACAAGCATCTTTGCCATATTTGGTAGCTCGTCTTGTACCAACTACACCTAAGCATTCACTTTTTAGTAGAGATACATTACCTTTGCAATAAAGCATAATTGGAGAACTATCTATTTCTTTTAGTAACTCGGGATATTCATCACTTCTAATTGTTACAACTTCAATACCAAGTTTGTCATAGTTCCTAATAGTTTCTTCAATATATAATAGACTTCTCTCTTGAACTAATTCGTTATACTCTTCAATATCAAATATTTGAATAAGTTCAGCCTTGTACTCTGTAATATTATCGAACAAATCTTCCAAGTCTTCATAGTTATCTACAATAAACTTGGCTCTTTTGTAATTCATAAACTCAAATGTGGATAACCACATTACTATCTTTTCAACTCTTGTATACATATTAACCCCAGTATTTTCCATCTAAAGACCTATAAGAAATAGCTTCCATAATATGCTCATCTAATATATTTTCGCTTCCATCTAAATCTGCAATAGTTCTAGCAACCTTGAGTATTCTATTATATCCTCTAGCACTAAGGTTCATTTTCTCAAAAGCATATCTTAGCATCTTATCACTCTCAAAGCTAATCTTACAGTACTTCTTGATTTGTTGGTCGTTCATCTTAGCATTAGAGAAGATTGAAGCCTCTCTGTATCTATCAAGTTGAATTTGTCTAGCCTTATCTACTCTTGCTTTGATACTCTCACTAGACTCTTCTAATTCCTCGCTGTTAAGTTCATCATAAGTAACACTATCCACCTCAATATGCATATCAATTCTATCCATAAGTGGTCCAGACAACTTACTAAGATATTTATGTATAGCAGTAGGATTACATTTACATTCTTTATCTCTAGAACCATAGTTGCCACAAGGACAAGGGTTCATACTAGCAATTAGAGTAAAGTTAGCAGGATATTCAACACTGCTTTCAACTCTAGACACTGTAATAACAGCATCTTCCAGTGGCTGTCTAAGAGTTTCTAGAGTATCTCTTTTATATTCAGGCATCTCATCTAGGAATAGAACTCCTGTGTGAGCAAGACTAATCTCTCCTGGTCTAGCACTTCTACCACCACCAGTTAAAGCAAGTGTAGTAGTTGTATGATGAGGAGAGCGGATAGGTCTAGAGTAAACAATACCATCTTTGCAATCAAGAGTTCCAGCAATACTATGTATCTTAGTTACCTCTAGAGCCTCTTCAAAAGTTAATTCAGGTAATATACTTGGGAAGCATTTAGCAAGCATAGTCTTTCCACTTCCTGGAGGTCCAATCATTAGTACATTATGACCACCGGCAGCAGCAATCTCAAGAGCTCTCTTTGCGGTAGCCTGACCCTTAACATATTTAAAGTCAAGAGATTTCCTTTTCTTGGCAGAAACCTCACTATAATTAGAATGTTCTACAGGAGTTAAATTAATGTTACCATTTAAGAATTCTACAACTTCTTTTAGGGAATTAACACCATAAATCTCAAGACCTTCAATAAAACTAGCCTCCAAAGAATTATCTTTAGGCAATATTACTTTTTTATAGCCTTGTTGTCTAGCTGAAATAAGGATAGGAAGAACACCATTGATTTTCCTAACACTTCCATCAAGACCTAATTCACCAAGAACAATATAGTCATCAAGAGAATTGTTAGGAATTTGCTCTGTAGCATTAAGAATACCAAGTGCAACTGGTAGGTCATATATAGGACCTTCCTTCTTGGTATCAGCAGGAGCAAGATTAACTGTAATTTTTACAATCGGATACTTAAGAGCACTATTTTTAATGGCGGATTTAACACGCTCTTTGCTCTCTTTCATAGAAGTTCCGACTAGTCCAACTATATCGTATCCAGGAAGTCCATTTGATATATCAACTTCGCATTTTATAATGTATCCGTTAATGCCTGATAGTCCGTAACTATTAACTATTGATAACATTTGACCTCCAATATTATATAAAACATACTATGTCCATTATAAACCGAGAAAATTATAATTACAACTAAAATGCTACAAATTTATAAAAATTTTTTCGCCAAATTTCGTATTATAATATTATATATATATAATATATTATATAATAATATAAAGGAATTTTTAAAACGACAAAACCATCAAAAACAACCAAATATACATATATTTCGACAAAAAAATACATAGCGAACCTAATCACTATG
>JAZLDP010000059.1:0-3415 GCA_045614835.1 Clostridia bacterium
GTCACCCATATTAGTTAGCCAATCTATCATTCTCTTCTCATAGAATGCTGGTTGCCATTCAACCTTACTAGCCTCAGCAATAAGTTGAGGTCTAAGTTCGTCCATAGATATTGCCCACTCTCTAATAAGTCTAAATAGAATAGGGCTCTTACATCTCCAACAATGTGGATATCTATGAGTATACTCGTGAGTATAGTATAGTTTGTTTCTCTTCTTTAATTCATCAAAGATTAAATCTCTAGTCTCATCTTTGTTAGCATCAAGACCAGATAGGAAACCAAAGTTATCATAGAAAATTCCGCCATCATCAATTGGACATACATTTTCAAGGCCAAGTCTTTGACCTAGCTCGAAGTCTTCAGCACCACATCCTGGAGCAATGTGAACAGCACCAGAACCCTCAGTTGCATCAACATCTTCCCAAGCAACAATCTTATGTGTAAAGTTTTGTGTAGGAAGTTCTTCGAAACAAGTTTCATATTCTTGTCCTACAAGTTCACTACCCTTAACAGTTTTTACAACTTCAACAATATCACCCTTTAGAACTTTAATAGCAACAGAGCCAACAACGATTAATCTATCATCACTCTTAACTTTACATACACTATATTCAAGTTCTGGGTTAACAGCAATAGCCACATTTGAAGAAAGTGTCCAAGGAGTTGTTGTCCATACTAACATTCTCATATCTGTGTTTTTGATAGGCAATTTGAAGAATACTGCTTGACAAGTATCATTTCTATAAGCATCACCATCAGCCATTTCGTGCTCAGATAGACTAGTTCCACATCTTGTACACCAAGGCATTGGTCTATACTTTTGAATTAACCAGCCCTTCTCGTGGCAAGTCTTCAAGAAATGCCAAATAGTAGTAATGTTTGTGTCTGAATTAGTAAAGTAGGAATTATCCCAATCCATCCATTGACCAAGTCTGATTGATTGCTCAGTCATCTTCTCAGCACATTTGTTAACTTTGTTCATACAGTATTCTGTGAAGTTATCAATACCATATTTCTCAATATCCTTCTTAGAGTTAAGACCTAAATCTTTCTCAGCATTAACCTCTACCCAAAGACCTTGTGCATCAAAACCATTTTGATAATGCATATCGTGTCCAGTGATTGCTCTGAATTTAATCATAGCATCTTTTAAAGACCTACCAAATGCGTGGTGAAGACCCATTGTCATACCATTAGCAGTAATAGGACCGTCCATTGTAGCAAAATATTTTCCTGTTTTCTTGTTTTGAGCCTTCAACTTATCAAAAATCTTCGCCTCATCCCAGAACTTTTGTACCTCTTTCTCGTTTTGTACTAAATCTGGTTTTATGTTTTCTTTTTTCATACCAAAACCCCCTAAAAATAAAAAAACTTGTACGAAATTTCGGCAATATGCCCAAAATCCCCCACAAGTTCGTTGCAGTCAAGTATTTTCGTTCATATGCCAACACATATTATCTCTGTAACGGGAGAACCCGAATAGGCTTACTCAAATTTCTGCCTACCTGCTAAAAGGTGATACCGACTAGTCTACTCCGCTACAAGTTTTCACCAACCACTTGCTCTCTAAAAAGCCTTTCGAAAAACGACTTGTCCTTTATAATCGCATTTAAATCTATTTAATTGTTCTTGGTCTTTTTCAAAACCAATACCAACATTATAGTAGATTACACCCCACTTGTCAAGCAAAGTCTCTAATCTTTTATCTTATTTCACACAATAAAAAAGCAATTTCTACAATATCTCACAAATAAAAAACTACCCTAAAAATAGAGTAGTTTAATTTTAATTTAGTTGGAAGTAGCACCACCATAACTATCAAGTTTTTTACTAACATCCATAATATCACCAATTGCAACAACACCAATAGGTTGCTCAAGCAGACTACCAGTTTCGGTAATAATAATTAGAGATAATTTTCTATTCTCAGCGAAGTAATTAAGAATTTTATCAAGAGTAACATTTTTATTAGCAATAGTATAATAAGGGTCTTGACCGAATTCGTTGATTGCGTCTTCAATACAAGTAGAATTGACATAATCATCTAAATCGTGTTTCTCGTAGATTTTCTTACCAATCTCTTTAACCAACTTTCTAGAGTTCGCAACACCAATAAGCATACCATCTTTGTATACTGGGAAGTTACTATTGCCAGTCTTATAGATAGTAGACATAACATCTTTTAGTAGAGTATCGTGTGTAAGAGTTTTTACATCAGTATTAATAATAGTATCTACAGCCAATGGAGGAGTACAAATAGATTTAGCAATCTTCTCATACTCTTCAACAACATCCATATGAGGCTCAGCAATAACTAGACTTTCATTGAATGAGTGAACAATAGCATTTCTAAGTCTACCATAATCAATAAGTTTATCCTCATATTTCTTAACAAAAGCGTTCATTCTAGAAGCCTTTCTTATAGCCTCGGTATAACTGATACTTTTGCTCAAATCATATTGGCTTCTAAGAGTTTGGTCAATTAAATTATATGCACTTATAAATCTATTAGCGTTATCTGAAAACATATTATCTCCTATATTTAGGTTATTAAATTAAAAACAAATTTCCAAAAATTATCTTACATATTTTATGCAAAAAACTATAAATTTGCTATATTAATTGGATTTTTATATCAATACATAGTTAGTTTAACATATAATAACAAATTTCACCAACTAAAATTTATTATAATCGTTGCAAAATAACGATATTGGTGCTATAATACTTATACTGTGCTAGGCGGGGAGTTAGTTGTGCCCTATATCCGAAACCAACTATATGCGGAGCGGAATTACTATCCTCGGTGTCCCTACAGTGTTTAAAGTTATATAGTATTGAAATGTTGATATCAAGGTCTTATGCAATATCTTGCTACGAACCATGTCAGGTCAGGAATGAAGCAGCATTAAGTAGATGTAGGTGTGTGCCATAAGGAAGCTTTGAAGTAGTGGATTATTATATACTTTACTCATTGTACCATCAAAGATAGTTGCACAGTACTTTTTTTTTGCAAAAATTCCTAATATTAGGATTTAGTATTATAAAACTCATCTACATATTTTATTAATTAAAATAAAGATACAAAACAAATACAAAAAAGTTTCTAGGCCTCCTAGAAACTTTTTCTTTATTTTTTCAAGAATTTATCAAGTATTTCTTTTTCAGTACTTTTAGTAATCTTATTAGTTTTATATACAATCTCACCTTTGCTGTCTAATAGTATTATATTATCTGCTATATACACCGCCTCAGCAATATCGTGCGTAACCATAATTACGGTATTTTTACTTTTCTTATGCATATCCTTGATAATATCCATAATCTTATATTTCAAATAATAATCAAGATTTCTAAAAGGCTCATCCATTAACAATAGTTCAGCGGGATAATATAATGCTCTAATAATAGACACT
>JAZLDP010000060.1:0-11981 GCA_045614835.1 Clostridia bacterium
CCGCAAGTTCAAACATACACTCTTAGATAAAGTTAAGAAGAACCTAAAAGCAATATATACAATATATGCTCAAGAGCCATATATTCTAACTTACAAAATCAAGCTAAAACCAAGAAAGCTTACTCGTCACGAACGCCTACCCTATAGAATTGGAATTTCATGTGGTCTGGCTTTTGTAACAATATTTACAGCAATTCTACTAACACTTAATTTTACAACAGGTCTTGGCACAACTAATAATCCTTATAAAATTTATACAACCAAGCAACTTGTATCTGCTCTTAATTCCGAAGCACATTATATTCTAACTAAGAACTTCAAGTTAGATAGTTCCGAATTAAACACAGAGGTCAAATGCGTAATCGATGGTAACGGATATACTTTACACATAAATGATATTCCATCTACTGCTTTGATTGGAACAAACAAAGGAACTATCAAGAACCTAAATGTTGTATACCCTGCAACAACAAAAACAATTAATACTAGCGTTAGTTTGTTTGTAAAACACAATAAGGGCACACTATCTAATATTAATGTTACTAGCGGGGCGCTTAATCTTAACACTCAAAAAACAACTCTTGAGAATATCTATATTACTGGAGTTGCAAACACAAATAGCGGACTTATTGACAATTGCTCCGTTCAATTTGTTGCAAACATTACAACTACAGGTAATGGAGAATGTTTCGTTAGCGGTATTGCCGGAGACAACAGCGGAACTATCAAAAATACATCTTTCTTAGCATTAAGTTCTATCACAACCAATGAAGCAGATATTAGCGGTATTGCAATTAACAACGAACTTAACGGTAAAATAAACAATTGTAAGAACTACTCCCAAATCACACAAACAAGCGAAATTGATGAGTGGTCTCCAACAATTGCAGGTATAACACTTACCAATTACGGAACTATCGACAGTTCTAGCAACTTCGGAGAATTAACTATTAGTTCTACTAACGATAGAGAAAATGCTCAAGGCAACATTTTTGTCGGAGGCATAGTCGCAAACAACTTCGGCAGTCTAACTAAATGTTTGAATAAAGGTAATATCAATTCTACCTCAAAACGCATAATCTCATATGCAGGTGGAGTTGTTGCATACTCTTCCTATTGGATAGAAAATAACACAACACCTCACTACCCAGTTATTAATAACTGTGGAGCAACAGGTACACTCAATGTAACTAGCGAAAACGAAAAAGGCTACGCTTTCGTTGGTGGCATTGGCGGACATTTTCAATATGGTGATTTAATTGACTGCTTCTCATTATCCGACTTCACTACACTTGCCAATGAAGAAAAATACTTCTTTGGATTACTTCTAGGTTCATCTTATGTAGAAGCGGACTTCTTCGGATATACCTATATCCAAGTTGCACCAAACAACAACTATGTCGCCTATAGCGATTATGCTGAGCATCAACTAGGTGCATTAATCAATGGTAGTTCTATTATCCCAACACCTACTAACTTAGACCAAGGTGTTACTACAACAACAGAAGAAATAATCAAAACACAGGGGGTATACTTTGATGAGTAAGACAAGTTTATCTTTCAAAATATCCACAATATCTCTTGCGGTTATTGATATTGCAACTTTAGTATTCTTTATATTTACTTTAGTTTCAGTACTAAGCAACAAAATAATACTAACCAAAGCACACCTAGTACTACTAATTATTGCCCTAACCATAAATTTGCTATATGTGATATATCTAATCATTTACCTAATTATCCATAAAAGAAAATAAGAAAAACAACTCCAAGAAGATTTGGAGTTGTTTTTTATATTATTATCAATATTAAATCTTTGAAAGCAAACATTTAAATAAGATATTTAAATAAGGTTATTTAAATAAGATTATTTGTCAAAACCATTTTCATTGGCTTTAAACTTCTCAGACATTTCTGTATAAACTTGAAACTCTTCTTCTTTAAAACAACAGAAATAAACTTTCTTCAAGTTCTCGGCCTCGTAAGAAGAAACAATATCAATTGCAAATCTAGCACAATCTTCTAACGGACAAGCATATATACCAGTTGAAATACAAGGAAAAGCAATACTCTTAACACCTGTAGCATCTGCAGCAACAAGAGAGTTCCAATATACTTGTTTAATTTTTCTTTGCCAATCTTTGCGGTTATTCCACATAGTAGGGCCTACTGCGTGAATTATATGTTTAGCACCGGTCTTATAACCACCAGTAACTGCAACATCACCAGTTTCTGTAAATCCGATATTATCACATTCTTCTTGCAGTTCATCAAAACCCGCTTTATGAAAAATAGCACCACAAACACCACTTCCTGCTTGTAGATTGTTATTAGCTGCATTAACGATTATATCCGCCTCTGCATCTAGAACGCTACCTCTAAAAACCTCATATTCCATACACTTACCAACTTTTTATTATAAATCCATTATAAACGACTTTATACACAATTTCAAGAGTAAATACAAGAAAACTTAATATCTTTTAAGTTTGTACCTTTTGTTTGATTTTATCATATATTTCTAATATAATAAAATTAACGAACAAAATTTAGGAGAAAATTTATGGAACAAAAATTTTATAGATGCCCAATTTGTGGCAATATTGTTGCTAGAGTATACAATTCAGGAGTACCTGTAATGTGTTGTGGAAAACCAATGGAAGAGATAATTCCAGGAACAACCGAAGCTTCTGCTGAGAAACATATCCCAGTATTTGAAGTTAGAGACAATCATATCTATGTTACTATCGGTTCTGTTGAACACCCAATGACCGAAGAACATTATATTGAGTGGGTTTCTATCCAAACTAAATTCGGCAATCAAAGAAAAGCACTTAAACCAAACACACCTCCAACCGTTTGCTTCGCACTATGCGAGGGTGATGAAGTAGAAGCTGTTTATGCTTATTGCAACCTACACAGCCTTTGGAAAGCAACTAATTAATGTACACAAATAAGCACTTATCATACTAGGGCTTATAGGAAAATACTAGGAGTTATTATGGAACACAAAAACATTGGACTTATTGTCGCAGTAGAAATAAGTGCAGTCAAAGAAAAATACGGAGAGCCTATCTCAGAAGAAAAGATTGATGCATATAATGTTATGTCTTATAAAGTTTTGGAAGATACAACACTATATGTTATTCACTCAGGAGCAGGACAAATTGCCGCTGCAGCAACTACTCAATTCCTAATCAGCAGACTGAACTGCTCACTAATCTTAAACTTCGGCATAGTTGGTGGTTTAACCCCAGATATGAACGAAATAACAACTTGTGTAGTTGACAGAATTATTCACTACGAGTTCGACACCTCAGAGGTTGATGAAGGCTATACAGTAGGCAGATATACCGAGAACCCAGATGAGTATATCCCAGTAACAACAAGCCTTGTAGAACAGGCTCTCCAAATCGAGCCAACTCTTAAAAGAGTTACCGTTGCATCTGGAGATAAGTTTGTCGGCAAAACCGAAAGAAAACGAGAACTACACGAACTATATGATGCCGACATTTGCGAAATGGAAGCAGCAGGAATTGCTCTAACTTGCAACCGCAATAGAGTACCATTTCTTATGATAAAATGTGTATCAGATGGCTGTGGTGCAGACCCAAAAGAATACTTCACGAATTTCCAAAAGTCAGCCGGTCTTTGCTTTGATATTACCGACAAAATAATTAAAAACTTGAAATAAAATATTTTTAACACCCAATGTACAACACACTTGGGTGTTTTTCGTTGTAAATCATAGCAAAAGAAAATAATTAATTAAATAAACAATTGAATTTTTGGGGTTCTTATGTTAATATACTAATGTGTTATTATATTTGTATGGGGGATTTTTATGAAGAACATACTAATTATTGGTGCAGGTCCTGCGGGAATATTCACTGCCCTAGAACTATTAAAACTTGGAAACAAAGACAAAATTACAATTGTTGAACAAGGTAGCCTAATTGAGAAAAGAGTTTGTCCAAAATCTAAGACTAAACAATGCACTCACTGCAAACCTTATTGTCATATCACTTCAGGCTTCAGCGGAGCTGGTGCTTTCAGTGATGGCAAACTATCTCTTAACTGTGAAGTTGGTGGAGACCTACCTAACCTTATCGGCTCTGCACTTGCTCAAGAATTGATTGATTATACAGATACTATTTACCTAGAATTCGGTGCTGACACTCATATCGAGGGTGCAGAAGAAACCGAAGACATTAGAGAAATCCGTAAGTCTGCAACAATCGCTGGACTTAAACTTGTAGACTGTCCTATCAGACACTTAGGTACAGAGAAAGCTCATCAATTATACTACGAAATCGAGCAACACCTTCTTAAAAACGGTGTAGACATTATTGCTAACACTACCTGTACAGACATTGTAATCGAAGACAATATTTGTACTGGCGCTATCATTAATGACAAGAAATTCGAAGCCGACAAAGTAATTGTTGCAACTGGTAGAAAAGGTGCTGACTGGTTAGATAATATGTGTAGAGCACATAATATCAACCGTGAAGCAGGGGTCGTTGATATTGGTGTTAGAGTAGAAGTTAGAAACGAAGTAATGGAAAAGGTTAACAAAGCCCTTTATGAGAGCAAACTTATCGGTTGGCCAGAGCCTTTCTATAATAAAGTTAGAACCTTCTGTCAAAACCCAGGTGGCTTCGTTGCACAAGAAAATTACGATAATAATCTAGCAGTTGTTAACGGACATAGTTACAAAGACCTAAAGTCTAATAACACTAACCTAGCAATCCTTTGCTCACATAGATTTACATACCCATTTGATGACCCTATCGCTTATGCTCAAAAAGTGGGAGAGATGGTTAATATGTTAGGTGATGGACATATCCTAGTTCAAAGACTTGGCGATATCAAAGCAGGTAAGAGAACTTGGCAAGAAGAATTAACTAGAACCAACCTAAAACCAACTCTAGTTGATGCCGTTGCTGGAGATATTACTGCTGCTATGCCTTATAGAACTCTTGTTAATATCCTTAACTTTATTGAACAAGTAGACAAAGTTGTTCCTGGATTTGCAAGTAACGAAACTCTACTATATGCTCCAGAGCTAAAGTTCTATAGCAATAGAGTTAAAATGGACAAAAATCTAAATACTAGTGTTAAAAACCTACACTGCCTAGGAGATGCTAGTGGTTGGACTAGAGGACTTATGATGAGTAGTGCTATGGGTGTATATATGGCACGAAATCTTATGGCAGAAAACAACTAAAAGCACTAAAAGTTCAAGAAATTATTCTTGAACTTTTTTGTTGCCACGCCACTTTTGTTACGACAAAATTTTTACATTAAACTCTCATATATTTGCTAATACTTTACTCACTGTGCTAAAATATTAATATTCTAATAATATTAATATTCAAAATGTAGATAATTTAGGATTTTTAGAAAATTAAACTAAATAAAAGAGGCAACAATGCTATCAGTTAAAAATCTTACTAAAATATATTCAAACGGAACCACTAGCGTAACCGCACTTAACAATGTCAGTTTCACCCTAGAAGACAAAGGCTTTGTATTCATTACTGGCAAAAGTGGTTGTGGCAAAACCACACTACTAAGTATTATCGGTGGACTAGATAACGCAACAGAAGGGACAATTGTTTGTGACGGTAATGATTTATCTCAGTTTTCAAACAAAGACTTCGACAACTACCGCAATACATATCTTGGATTTATATTTCAAGACTATTGCTTAATTGATGACTTAAATGTATATCAAAATATCGAACTATCTTTAACTTTGAAAGGAGAAGCCTTATCACAAGCCGAAAAAGACAAACTAATAGATGAAGCACTTGCGAGTGTTGACCTAGATGCTCAGATAAAAAATAGATACATAAAAGAACTTTCTGGTGGACAAAAACAAAGAATTGCTATTGCTAGAGCACTTATCAAAAGTCCAAAGCTAATTCTTGCTGATGAACCAACAGGCAATCTAGACAGCAGAACTTCTAAAAAAATACTTAAACTTCTTAAAAAATTATCTAAAGACAGATTGGTTTTAATCGTTTCACACAATCTTGATGATGCAAAAACCTATGCTGATAGAATTATTGAGTTTGCAGATGGCGAAATTGTATCAGATATTCATAGAAGTCAAGAGAACACCGAAGAAATGAGTATTATTAATGGAACACTTATGCTTCCTCACTCTGGAGACTTAACCCCAGCTCAAATTAAAGAAATCAACGCAAATCTACAAGAAAACAAAATTAAGAAAATTAAGCAACACACTTCTGGCTTTGAAAAAACCAAAACAATAGAAGAAACTCACAAAAAAGTCGAAATCGAACCTAAGAAAATGAAGTTTAGCAGTTCACTGAAACTATCCAAATTCTTCATAAAGAAAAGATGGTTCGCTAGTTGTATCACAATTCTTGCAACAACCCTATTAGTATTCGTTCTAGGACTTAGTCAATTTCTAATTCAATATAACGAAGCATCAACAATAATAGGCGTTATGAAACAGGCTAATGAGAACGACCTACTAATCTTCCAAGACTACTACAACGAAGATAATGAACTAGAGAAAGATTATATTGTCAAGATGAAAGATAACGAAGTTGACAAATTCACAAACAGTGGATATACAGGTAATGTTTATAAAATATACAACGATATTTTTTGTATTGCAAACACAGCACTTGAAACAGGAAACTTATTAAATCCTTGGAAAAACATAAAAGGCAAGTGGCTTAATGAAACTTATGGCACTCTACACTGCGATAGTGACTATCTAATTCGTAGATTTGGTGTAAATGGAGAAATCCCTGTTCTTGCAGGAAACCTTACCGACCAACCTTATGGAATAATTATTACCGATTATGTTGCAGATAGTTACCTAGCACAACATAAACAGACTAACAAAACCTATACTGACATTGTTGGCAAGTTCATTCAAACCAGATGTTACATAAATGCTGTTATAGACACCAATTATGAAGAAGAGTTCTCAGACTTATTCAAATATATTGAAGACACTTCAATTGGAATTGATAGAAGTTCTGAGAAAGATTTTTATAAAACTAGAACTCTAAAATTTATAGAAAAAGTTCAAAAATACTATGGCATCACATATTCAATTGACCCTAATTACCCCGAAGAAATTGGAAAGATACGAAACTCATTTACACCACTAATCAACGCAACTTTCACAACTGAAGGAATCTCATTATCTCAAAACCAAAATTATCTATACCTAAAAAAAGACCTTATTCAACCTAACGAAATTGCTCTAGAGTTTGATATATTCAATACAAAATTTGGCAAATTGTTCGGCTATTATACCGAAGACACAATTGACACATTTGAACCAATAACTATCAATATCAACAAATATACTAATAGAGAACATACAGAACTAATGTGTTCTATCGAAGTTGTTATCTCAAAATTGTTGCCAACTACATTTAACAATTCAACCAATGCCAATTCCAGCACGATTTATGCAGGACAAAATGTATACGACACAATCAGAGAAAATAGTTTATTCACCTATGGATTATATTTCGAAGATGCAACTCAACTAGATAAAATTTATCCAACACTAGTTAGCAATCCTTATAATGTTCAATCAACCATATTCAATTCTTTAAGTGTTGTTGGAGACATTGTTAGTATATTCGAAGAATTCTTCTGGATAATATTCCTAGGAATTGCTGGTGTTTGTCTAGTACTTCTAATTAGTTATGCTTATGGCAATATCAAGAAAAAATACTACGAAATCGGTGTTCTAAAAGCACTTGGAGCAACTACTAGAAATGTAGGCTTCCTATTCAGCCTACAGACAATTCTAGCAGGAATACTAATATGCATACTATCTAATACAGCACTACTTACTCTATGCACACCTATCAATATAACTATTTCAGAAAAACTCCTAGAGTTCGTAGCAAACAACAATCTTGGACCTCTAAGCATACTTCAAGTTAACCTGCCAACAATCATAGCTAATACTGCTGTAATATTATTTGTAACTATCCTAACTTGCATTATACCTATGGCTAAGTTACATAAAATTAAACCTAAGAATATTATTGCCAATAGAGATTAAAAAATTAAAAAGACCAAGAGACTATTCTTCCTTGGTCTTTTTTGTTGTCAATACCCTAATCAACAATACCATAAGTATTACAAGAACAATTGCTAGTACAATTAGGAATAATATACTTGTAAAGTTAGGAAATATTGTACATACGGTAGTTACGAGTATCCCCGCTACAATATTACCCAGCACCACAGATACTATCGTTTGCCAGAACTTAAGTCCTAGACACACCGCAATACAAGTCCCTGTCCAAACACCAGTTAGAGGTAAAGGAATTGCTACAAAACCAAATACTCCTAGCATCTTAAGTATCGTTTTACCTCTTCCGCCATCTTGTGTTTTTGTATTTATTCTAGCAGTTGAGCGTTGTACTTTTTCTTCAATCACTCGAGCAATTTTCTTAAATACTCTAGTTCGCTTCATATACTCGAGTATTGGAGTAAAAAGCAGTGCTATTAGAGGAACAACTAGACAACTACCAATCAGACTAAATAGAAAGGCTTGTGGCTCAGTAAGAACATTATCTCCCCAAAACTCTCGACTAACTCCCACAGGAATTGCGCCCTTTAGTTCTATTATTGGAAACATAGCAATAACTATCGTAGCCAACCAAGAATTGCCTCCAAATATAACCGAGAAAACCCTACCAAAAAAATCAATCATAATACTCTCTCTTAATAATAATTAATAATACTATATGAGATTGTTGACTGATTTATTAAAGTTAGACCTATAACCCCAATAAAATATTTATAATAGGTTATATACAAAAAAACTCCTGAAGCATTAACCAACTTCAAGAGTTTATAAAACTTTAAAATTCTAATTTGTTAACAGCATTGAATAATGCGACTTTCTCACTAGTAGATAATTTTGATAGAGCCTTTGAGATAATCTTTTTGTGCATAGCGGAATGTTTTAGGTGTGTTTGCATTCCTTTATCAGTAAGTTCGATATAAACCACCCTTCTATCCTTATCGTTTCTAATCTTATTAACAAGGCCTTTGCTAATTAGTCTATCAATATTGATAGTACAGGTTCCAAGAGTAATGCCAAGTTTCTTAGCAATACAACCTGCAGTATTGTTTTTATTTGCCATAGAAGAATATATAACTTCAAGAGTATGCATTTCTTTGATAGATAGAGTATCTCCTATCATATCTTTCAGAATTCTATCCTCTCTATATATAATATTACAATATGCCTTCCCTAACATTTCAATTAGGATTTCTTCTAAGTTATCCAAAGTTATCTCTCTCCTTTAACTTCTCTAACAACTGTTTCGATATTTGGTCTAATTCCAGACTGAACCGCACCAATAATAATTAAGCAATCTCTGATAAACTCAACATCACCGTTAATCTCTTCAGTATCTTTCTTCTCGTATAGTTCTGGGTCGTTCTCAATTACAACTTTATCTTGATAAAGAGAACCAATTCTCTTGATATATTCGCCATATTTTCCCACGCAAAAATCAATACATTTGATAGCCTCATCTTCGACATAATTATAGACATAATAGTCCATAATCTCGATTTCTTCGACTATCTCTTGCATTGTTCTTAAGTGTTTAAATCTCTCAAATAATTCAAATAATACTTCGTTCACTTTCTTCCTTCCGACTCTAATATTAGATTAAATGGACCGTCCAATTGACAATCTAAATGCATATGGTGTTTGAAGTTACCTTTCGCAACATTTTTAATACCAAGTTTCTTAAATTCATCAATTAATTGTTCATATAGTGCTAGAGCAGTTTCTGGGTTTCCCGCCCTACTGAAGTCTGGGCGAGTACCACTACCGATTCTTGCTTGAAGAGTGAAGTTGCTAACAACCATTACATCTCCATCAACATCTAATAGACTTCTATTGCATTTGCCTTCTTCATCTTTGAATATTCTTAGGTTAGCAATTTTCCTGGCTAGATATACAATATCTTCGTTAGTATCTTGCATACTAGCCCCAACAGTAACAAGCAATCCATCTGCTATCTTGCTAGTGACATCTTCGCTAGTTAAGGTACAATGATGCACCCTCTGTACTACAACTTTCATTTGTCACCTAAAAACATTTTCTTGTATAGTTGAATAGATTCTCCGATAACTTCCTGAGCCACTTCGTGTCCACCTGTTTCAAGAACCTTAACTGTTTTATTCTCTAATTGTTTGTATACAGTCAAGAAGTGTCTAAGTTCATCTAAAATATGTGCTGGTAACTCACTAATATCTTTGTAACCATTATACTGAGGGTCACCGAAAGGAATTGCTATAACTTTTTGGTCATCTTCTTCCCTATCTTTCATATTAATAACACCAATAGGATAGCATCTAACAAGGCTCATTTTTTCAATTGGTTGACTACATAATACAAAAGCATCTAGTGGGTCGTGGTCGCCACAATATGTAAGCGGTATAAATCCATAATTCATAGGATAGTGAGTACTAGTATAAAGCACTCTATCTAGAATTATAAGTCCTGTTTCTTTGTCTAATTCATATTTATTTTTGCTTCCAGCTTCAATCTCTACACAAACGATAAAGTCGTTTGGATTAATTCTGTCAGCACTAATATCTCTCCAAATATTCATTTTATCTCTCCTAATTTATCTTTTACCTATCTTAAGTATATAATTTTGAAATCAAAAAAACAATCATTTTACCCCTCTAAAACAAAAATACTTTGAATAGTATAACTAAATATTCCACAAACTAAATTTACATTATTTGCCTAATTAATATAATAAAATTATATTATTTTATTTTAGAACAATATACAAAAGAACAAATGTGTGTTAAAATTGAATTGAACTTTTAAAAAAATATAAAATGGTGATTATTATGGCAAATTATATTACACTTGGATTCAATATCCTATGTATAACACTTCTAGTAACAGGAATGTTCTGGGGACTAGTAAGAGGACTTAAAAAAACAGTTTCTAGATTTATATTCTTGCTTGTACTAGGAATTGCACTAATCTTCTTAACAATACCTATCACAAATGCGTTATTAAACATTAAGATTAGTACTGCATTTATTAGTGAAGAGGGCGAAGTTGTTAGACAAGTTCCTGTTGTAGAATTTTTATCAATCTTACTACAAGGACTTGTAGGCAAAAATTTCGTTATCAAGTATCCAGAGTTTAGCGAATTAATAATAGTTCTACCTTTAACAATAGTTTATGTAGTTGTATTCGTAGTATTATTCTGGGTTTTGAAACTTATTCTTCTTCCGCTAAATATGCTTATTAACCACTTCATATTCAATAGAAGGCCTAAAGCTGAACAACTAGGCTTTGCCTATAATAATGGTGTTGAATATCCTAATTCTGATAGTTCAATAGAGCCACTTATGGAAGTATATAAGAATGCCGAGAATGCACCTGAAAAAGAACAGAAAATTGCAACTGCACCAGCAACTGCTGAAGAGCCCGTAGTTCAAACTCAAGTCGAGAAGCCTAAGAGCAAAAAACAACTTAAGAAAGAACAAAAACTTTTGGCAAAAGAGGATAAGCCAAAAAAATACAGACTACTAGGAAGCGTTGTTGGAGCATTCATTGGAGTAATGTTAATATTCTTCACAATGGTTCCTTTCTATGGAATAATTAATATTGCTGACAATATCAAAGGCACTAAAATTAACAACCTAACCGAAGAGCCAACCACTCTTAATGACTTATCTAATGGTTTGCTTGTTGATATCGTTAAAGGCTATGATTTATCTGCTCTTGGTAGAATATCTGATGCACTTGCTATTGAGGGATTAGGAATAAAAGCCTTCGACCACTTAACAACTGCTACAATTAAAGATACCAACATTTCTCTAAGAGAAGACATCAACTCAATTGTTGACACAGTTGTTCAAGCAGATAGTCTTATTGGCAAATTCAAAACAGCTAGTGATAAAGGTCTTGA